>JALYHS010000309.1 GCA_030776385.1 Actinomycetota bacterium | reverse complement strand
CGATCGCCCACGACGCCCTCGCGAAGTTCGTGGCGGGTCCGCTGAGTGCGCCGTACCAGAAGGACGAAACCTGCTACTTCGGGGTCGGACCGAACGGGAGCAAGACCGGCACCGCGCTCATGCAGATCTTCGGGGACTCGGTGAATGTCCGACTGGTGACCACCAACGTTGGGGATCAATACCAGGCGGCGAATATCGCATACGGCGGGTCCCAACCACTGGCAGGGGTGGGTTCGGAAGCCAAGTTCTACGATGGCGGCAACGGCAATCCTCAAGTCTTCGCGCGCACCTCGAAGGCCTTCTGCGACGTGCAGACGAACTTCAACGACGCGTCCGAGGTCGGCCTGACGAAGCCATCCGGATCCCGGACGATCGCCGAAGTCGATGTCCCGAAACTCGCCTCGAGCGTCGGTGCGGTCTGCACTGCACTGTTCGGAGGCTAGGCGGGGATGCTGTGGCCGAGCACCTCGGTTGCCCGAACTGCGGCCTCCCGTGCGGGCACGGGCGCCGCTGCAGGGAGTCGACCGAGCAGGTCCCTCACGGCGGGCTGAAGACTCGCAGGCGCGGGCCGCGAGCCGCGCTCGCGGATGAGTCTCGCTGACGCCAACGCGGACGCGAGTTCGCCCGCGTCCACCCCCACTGCCTGACCGACGAGCGCCGCGGTTTCGAGGCACAGGGCGAACGGCGCGTCGGTGCTCATCGCCGCCGCCGCCGCGAACGCCGACTCGACGGCGGCCGATGCTCCTCTCGTGTCGCCTGTGGCAAGCCGCGCCAGGGCGAGGATGCAGCGCGCGAGTGGAAGTTCGCGCTCGACGCCGAGCTCGGTGCCCAACGCATCCGCTGCCGTCGCCAGACGGTTCGCATCGAGGAGGTCCGCGTCCGCGAGAGCGGTGCCCGCCATCGCCGTCAGCAGGACGACGCGCGCGATGCGGGGATCCTGCTGGAGCAACGGATGCGCCTCACGAGCAAAAACGCGGGCGGCGTCGAGGTCGCCGACCTGCCAGGCGATCATCGCGGCGGTCGGCAGGGTGATGAGGAGTTGCTCACCGGTTCCGTGCTCCCGGCACAGCTCGATCGCTTGGCGTGCGAAGTCGATCGCGGTCGGGTCGACACGTTCCGCGAGGAGGGAACCGACACCGATGACGGCACCCACGCGCAGGTTGTGCTCATCGATCTGCTCGCCGATGCGGATCGCCTCGCGCACGAACTCCACCGCCTCCGCGCCCCGATCGAGGTCGTCGGCGATGCCGCCCAGGAAGATGAGGGCGCGTCCCGCGTACGAGTCCTCGACGCCGCGGAGCAACCTCACGCAGGATTCGAGCGTGACGAACGCGGCCTCCCCGTCCCCTGCCCAGTAGCTGAGGTAGCCGAGGGCGAACGTGGCCAAACCCGTCCACTCGGTCGTCCGGCCGGTGGCCAGAAGCCGCGTGAGCCAGAAGCGCCCCTCGGCGACACTGGTCCCCGCGTAGTAGCGGTGCAGACGGAAAGCGAGCTCCTGGGCATCGGCGAGGCTCGCCCGGTCGGCGAGGGCGGCACCGAACAGGGACCGGATGCTCGGGAGCGCTTCCGTGATCGCCGTCGAGAACGACGCGGGAGCGGACCTCGCATCGTCGGGCAACAGCGCACGCAGGCCGGCGGCGAGGAGCCCGTACGCGTGCGCTTCCTCACCGCTCGCCAGCAACAGCCCCCGGGCGTATTCCCGCACGTCGTCGTGTTGCTCATACCGCCACCGCGGACCCGACCTGTCGATGCGAAGCAGCCCGCGCGCGCTGAGTTCCCCGAGCAGCCGCGCGACCCGCGTCGAGGGGATGTCGTCGGAGACGACGAGTCCGCGCAGCAGGCCGAGCGATACCGCCCCGTCAAGCACGGAGGTCCGCCGGAACACGGTCGCCTCGTCGGTGGTCAGTCCGCGATAGCCGTAGTCGAGGATCGAGCGCACCTGATCGTTCGATTCGACAGCGTCTCCGACATCGTCGAGCAGGTCCTCGAGCGAGATCTCGCGGAGCTGGGCCACGAGCAGTTCGAGAGCGAGGGGGATGCCGAACCCGCGTCGCGCGAGACGCTCGAGCGCCTCGGGCGTGGGTTCTTCGGCGGAAGGAACGCCGAGCTCCCGGATGCGCTGGGAGAGCAGCACGGTGGCATCACCCGGAGCCTTCTCGCTTCCCGCGTCGAGTGGGGCAACTGCGACCACGCGTTCTGTCCCGCTGTGCAGGGGGGCGCGACTGGTGCAGAGGATGGCCAGCTCCGGACATCCGGAGATCAGATTGGTGGCGAGCGTGGCGATCCCGTCCGAGACCTCGTCGCAGCCGTCGAGCACCAGGAGCGAGCGTCCTCGCGGGGCGATCGTCGCCAACAGCGCGGCAACCGGATCGGGCTCGGGGTTGGCACCGAGTCCTCGTGCGACGTCGGTGGGGACCAGCTCATCGCTCGTACTCGAGCCGAGCTGAACCCACAGGGTCTCGACGTCCGTTCTGGTGGCAGCGTATGCCAGTGCGAGGCGCGACTTTCCGATCCCGCCTCGTCCCGTGAGGGTCACGAGGCGAGAGCTTCCGAACGCTCGATCCAGTTCGGCGATCTCGCGCGCGCGTCCGACGAATGCGGACTCCGTCTCCGGAAGCCGACCGATGGTGATGGGGGCCGAGGATCGCAGTGCCGCCAGGTACACCGCGACGGTCTCGCCGCTCGGGTCGATGCCCAACTGATCTGCGAGCGTTCTTCTGCAGTACTCGTAGGCCTGCACCGCGCCGACCCGATCACCATCGCGGTCAAGCGCGGCGATCAGGGTGCGGTGCCCGCCCTCATCGGTGGGATCGTCCGCCACGAGCTCGCGAGCGATTCGAACCGCGCGACGGTTGTCGCCCGTGAGGCCCGCCGCGGTGACAAGTGTCTCCCGCGCCGTCCGTCGCAGCTCGGTGAGCCGGCGGCGCTCCTCGTCGATCCAGCCGAGGTCCTCCGAGGGAAGGAACAGCTCCGGGGATAACTCGGAGGGTGCGAGCAGCAGAAGCACCGCGGCATCCGGTCGTGATTCTCCCAGGCGTACGAATGCCGCCTCGAGGGCTGCGGCCGCCTCGCGCACATCAACCTCCACACCCGGAGCGAGTGCGTACCCCGCCGGAGCAGTGACGATGAGCCGATCGTCACCTGTGCTGACGGTGGCGACGGCAGTGCGAATGCTGCTGACGATCCCTCGCAGTGCGGGCTTCCAACTCGTTGGCAGCTCGTCGCCCCAGATCATCGCCGCGAGCCGCTCGCTCGGCACCGGTCCTTCGGCGAGGGCAAGGGCGACAACCGCGAGTCGAGCACGTCGGCCCCCGAGGGCGTGGCCGCTCACTTCGCCGCCGCTCGAGGCGACGGCAACCGCGCCCAGAACGCTCACCCGCACACTCGCGAGTCTAGTTATCGTGGCGTGACCCGAGAGCCGCATCACGCGGACTCAGCCGCGCGCGAACTGCGAGACTCCGGCAACCAGGACGTCGAGCATGGCCTCAAAGCTGCGATCGACGTCATCGGGCATCCCGAAGCCGCCGTGTGCCTCGAGTTCGATGAAGCCGTGAAGGGCGGCGCGGGTCGCGCGCACGGCATCGACCGTTCGTGCATCGGGCAGCTCGAAGCCGCGCAGTACGGCGGCGACCACGGCCACGGTATCCGAGGCCGTCTGCGCGAGGGCGATCGCCGCGGGGTCGTCGAGGTCGGGGGCGACCTGAGTCGCGGCGTAGAGCCCAGGATGCTCCGCCGCGAAGGTGCGCAACTCCCGACCCAGCGCCCGCAGTGCGTCC
>JALYHS010000308.1 GCA_030776385.1 Actinomycetota bacterium | reverse complement strand
ACCTGCTCGACCCCCGCACCCTGCTGCCCGCCCGCACCGGACTGCACTCCGCCACCGTGATCGCCGGCAGCGGTGCCCGCGCCGAGGTGCTGACGAAGGCCGCATTCATCCCCCCGCCCGAGGGATTCCTCAACTGGTTGCCCACCCGCAATGCCGCGGGCCTCGTCATCACCACCGACAACGAGATCCGCACATCGTCCAACTGGGAGGACTTCCGATGAACGACCCGCACATCTGGTGGTACGTGACCCGGTCCAGCGCGATCATCGCCTGGATCCTGATGACGCTCGCCGTCGTCTGGGGCATCGTGCTCTCGACCCGGATCTTCCGGAAGGTGGACAACCCGGGCTGGCTGCAGGATCTGCACCGCTACTTCGGCGGACTTTCGCTCGTGATGATCGGCGTGCACATCGTGTCGCTGATGCTCGACGGCTGGCTGCACTTCACGCCGATGCAGGCCCTTGTTCCCTTCCAGGCGAGTTACCGCACGATCCCGGTCGCGATGGGGATCGGAGCCTTCTACCTGCTCGTGATCGTCTACGGCTCCTCGCTCTTCCGCAACCGGCTCCCCCCGAAGTTCTGGAAGTTCTTGCACTACTTCAACTACGGCTCGGTGCTCCTGATCGCCTTCCACGCCGGGTTGACGGGGACGGATGCCGGGAGCTGGTGGTATCTCTCGGTGGCGGTCGCGATCCTCTCGCTGACCGCGACGGCGATCATCGTGCGGCTCGTGATGAGCAAGACACCCGCAACAGCTGTGGCACGTGGCGCTCGGAATGACCTCCGAGCGGCTCCCGTCGCCGCGCCATCCGCTCGAGTGGTCGGAGTGCCGGGGCCGAGCGAACAGTCGGCGCTGCTCACCCAACTCGGGTTCGCGCCGACCGCAGCGCCCACCGCCGCGACCGCGCTGCTGGAACGACCGGATCCCCGTCGACAGCCCGCGATCGAGGCGCCGGGGACGGCGGCCGGTGTCTCGACCCTGGTTGTCATCGGGGCGGCGGAGCTGGCATCCGGTGTTCGCGGTCTGCGCTTCGCGGCCCCGGACCGTTCCGACCTTCCCTCGTGGTACCCGGGCGCGCATCTCACGATCGAGCTGCCCGGCGGCGACACCCGCCAGTACTCACTGTGCGGCGACCCGGCCGAGCGCCGCTTCTACGAGGTCGCCGTGCTGCGCGAGCCGCGTTCTCGCGGGGGATCGCAGTGGATCCATGAGCAGCTCCGCCCCGGGATGGCCGTGCGGGTGTGGGAGCCGCGCAACCACTTCCCGCTCGTCCCGGCCGCCGAATACCTCTTCGTTGCGGGCGGAATCGGGATCACCCCCCTCCGCGCCATGATCGAGTCGCTTCCGGCAAAGCGCGAGTGGAAGCTGATCTACCTGGGGCGCAGCCGCTCGACGATGGCGTACCTCGACGAACTGCAGGAGCAGCATCCGGGGCGGGTGTTCGTGTACGCCCGGGATGAGCATCCGACCCGACTCGATGTCGTCGATTTGGTTTCGCGGATCGGCGGAGAAGTCTACTGCTGCGGTCCGGAGTCCCTGATCGCGGATGTCGAGTCTGCAACCCCCGCGAACCGCTTCCATGCCGAACACTTCGAGCCGGTGACCCTGCCGCCGATGATCGCGCAGCCGCTGCGGCTGTCACTGACCCGCAGCGGACTCGACCTCGCAGTGCCCGAGAACCGCAGCATCCTGGAGGTGCTCGAGGAGAACATGGTGCCGATTCTCGCCTCGTGTCGGCGCGGCGTGTGCGGAACCTGTGAGCTGCGCGTCACCGGCGGCACCCCGCATCACCGGGACTCGGTGCTCGGCGACGAGGAGAAGACGGAGCTCGGGATCATGTTCCCGTGCGTCTCGCGTGCGGTCGGCGATCACCTCACGCTCGACGTGTAGCGCGGGCCCGCGCGACCCACTGCCCCCGCACCTCGTGCGCCGCGCGCTCGATGTGCCGAAATCCGCCAGTGCCAGGCGTTCCTCACTGGCGGAATTCGGCAAACGATTCGGCAAATCGGCCCAGTGGTCAGTTCGTCGGAGCCGCCGTCGCCGCGCCGCCCGGGCGCACGCCGCCGAAACCGCCGAGCCCGGCCTGCCCCTGGGAGATGCGGGTCGCGGCGATGTTGCCGCTGGCATCCTTCTGTCCGACGACCGTGACGGTCTCGCCCGTGGCGAGCTTGTCGAGGCTGGTCGTCGAGGTCTGAGTGACGGTCGTGTTGCTGCTGGTGTCGACGGTGACCGTTGAGCCGTCGGCGAGCTTCACCGTCAGGGTGCTGCCCGAGATGCCGGTGATGGTGCCCGCGGTGAATCCGCCGCGAACGCCGCCGGTTCCGGCACCGGCGCCGCCCGTCCCGGCCCCGCCGAACCCGCCATAGCCG
>JALYHS010000307.1 GCA_030776385.1 Actinomycetota bacterium | reverse complement strand
CGCTCGTCCCGTTCGGCACGGCGGGCGTCGTCGTTCGGGGCTTTGCCGAACTCGTGCTCGCGGCCCGCGAGCGGTACGGCGAGCGCGTGTTCCTCGGCGGCGACTCCGCGGGCGGTCAGATCGCGCTCTCGGCGGCGCAACTGTTGCGCGACGGTGTCTCGGGTCACGATCGGGTGACGCTCCCCCGCACCATCCTGATCGCCCCGGCTCTCGACCTCAGCTTCAGCAACCCGCAGATCGAGGTCGTCCAGTCGACGGATCCCTGGCTCGGCAAGCCGGGCTCGCAGGTCTACATCGAGCACTGGCGCGGCGAGCTTCCGGTCACCGACCCGCTCGTCAGCCCGCTGTTCGGCTCGCTCGCCGGGCTGGGGCCGGTGACGATGTTCAGCGGAACCCGCGACATCCTGAATCCGGATGCCCGGCTCCTCGTCGAGCAGGCCCGCGCCGCCGGGCTCGAGCTCGACTATCACGAAGGCGCGGGTCTCGTGCATGTGTACCCGTTGACGCCCACCCCGGAGGGGCGCGCGGCCCGCGCCCTCCTCGTGCAGCAGCTGCGGATCGCGAGCTAGACCCGCGGGGCCATGTGCGGCCCGGCATCGAGGCCGGCTGCCGCCCCGCGGCACCCGAGAAGTCTGCGCACCGCTAAAGTCTGCAGCGTGCCAGAAGCTCGACGAACTGCGAGTCTGCGGCTTCCGGCGGTGCTGCGCGACGAGCCGCAGTATCGCATCCTGTTCCTCGGCCAGTTCCTGTCGATCATCGGCGATCGGGTCACCTCGATCGCTCTGCCGTTCGCGGTGCTCTCCCTCCGCGGGACCGTCGGCGATGTCGCGGCTGTCTCCGTCGCCCAGTTCCTGCCGTTCGTGGTGCTGGCGTTGCCGGCCGGGGTGTTGGCCGACCGCTGGAGCCGCAAGTGGGTCGTCGTCAGTTCCGACGCGGTGCGGTTCGTCTGCCAGGCGACCGCGGCCGCGCTGCTCCTCAGCCATGACGCCACCGTGCTCGAGCTCGTCATCATCGCCGGGGTGTACGGCGCCGCCGACGCCTTCTTCTCCCCCGCGATCACGGGCCTGATCCCGACAACGGTCTCCCGCGGCAACATCCAATCCGCGAACGCCCTCCGCGGCGCGACATACTCCCTGGGCTCGATCGCGGGCCCGCTGATCGCCGGACTGCTGCTCGCCGCGGTCGGCCCTGGCGGCAGTTTCGCCTTCGACGCGGTGACGTTCCTGGTGTCCGTGCTGTTCCTGCTGCGACTTCGGCCGAGATCCCCATTCGTGGATGCGGCCGCCGATGTCGCGGGTGCGCCCGACACGCGGCAGACCGTCGAACCCTTCTTCGCGGGACTCAGACGCGGCTG
This sequence comes from Actinomycetota bacterium, assembly GCA_030776385.1. GTDB lineage: Bacteria > Actinomycetota > Actinomycetes > Actinomycetales > Microbacteriaceae > Lysinimonas. Next base: position 6,427 of record JALYHS010000307.1, on the reverse strand, counting down.
GACCGAGGTGCGCACGCGGCCCTGGGTGCTCGCGTTCCTGGGCGGCCTGTCGGCGTACTCGATCTTCGTCCTGCCGGCGATCTTCGTTCTGGGCCCGGTTCTCATGACCGAGAAGTTCGGGGGCGCCCCGAGCTGGGCTCTCGTCACCGCCGGGTTCGGTGTCGGCGCACTGATCGGCGACCTGGTCCTGCTGCGGTGGCGGCCGCGATTCGCCCTGCGTGTCGCCGCGTTCGCGCTGGTCGGCGCATCCTGCCAGGCCGTGATCATCGGGGGCGGCCCGAACGTCTGGGTGATCGCCGCGCTCGAAGTCGTCGCGGGTGCCTGCGTGACGGCCAGCTTCAGCCTGTGGGAGACCAGCATCCAGGAGCACATTCCGGGGGACGCGATCTCGCGTGTGTCGAGCTTTGACTACCTCGCCAGCACCGGCTCGCTCCCGCTCGGGAACATCCTCGCCGGCCTGATCAGCACCGGGTTCGGCGTGCAGTTCGCCCTGTTCGGGATGGGAGCGGTCGGCATCCTCGCCGCCCTCGGTGTCGCGGCGATGCGGTCGGTCAGGCGACTCCCGCGTGCCGAGGAGGCCCGTGCACAATAGGGAGATGGCCTCCAACGAGCAGCAGCGACGCGCACGTTTCCTTGCCGCATACGATGCGCAGTTGCGCGGCGATGCGGAGGTACCCGACGCGCTCACGGTCGACGTCCTGGGCCCGCTCCGACTCGCCACGTTCGCGGGCGGGAACGGGTTCGTCACCTATCGTGACCTCGGTGGGCTGCAGGCTGACGCCATCCGTCGGCTCGTCCCCGAGGTCGTCGACTTCTTCCGGAACCGCCCCGAGGTCGACCATGTGGAGTGGAAGACGCGAGCGCACGACGAGGCACCTGGTCTAGTCGAGGCGCTGACGGAGAACGACTTCGTCCCCGACGACCCGGAATCCATCATGATCGGCGAAGCCGCCGCCCTCGCGGTTGAGGTGCCGCTCCCCGACGGGGTCACCTTGCGGCGGGTCACCGACGAGCCGAGTGCGCGGGCGATGACCGCGATGCAGGGTGAGATCTTCGGCGATCCGGTCTCGGACGCCCGAGCCGACGCACTCGTTCAGCGCCTCTCCCTCGACGACGGGATGGAGCTGTGGGTCGCCGAGGCGGACGGTGTGATCGTGACAGCGGGACGCATCGACCCGGTCCCAGACTCCGACTTCGCGGGCATCTGGGGCGGCGCGACCCGACCCGAGTGGCGGGGTCGCGGGATCTACCGCGCACTGACGGCAGCCCGCGCTCGTTCGGCGCTCGCCCGCGGCAAGACCCTGATCAACAGCGACTCGACGGAGTTCTCGCGACCCATCCTGGAGCGTTCCGGATTCCTCGCCGTCTCGACGACGACGCCGTACACCTGGACGCGTCCCGCCTGATCGCTGGGCGGCAGCGTCCGGCCGCTCGCTGCAGGAGTTCCTGTCGTCGGAGCTTCGCGAACTCGCCCCGACCACCTGCCGGTCGAGGTGACCAACCTCATTCGTCGCCGTCGCCAGGCCGGGATGTTGACGTCCGCCGAGGCTCAGCTGGCGCTTGACGCCTTCTGGGCGCTGCCCATCGCACTCTGGCCCCTCGAGGTCGTCCGCGCGAGAGTCTGGGAGCTCGGAGACAATCTGTCGAGCTACGACGCGGCGTACGTGGCGCTCACCGAGCATCTCGGTGCTCCGTTGCTCACCGGTGACGCGCGAATCGGTCGAGCGCCAGGGCCGCGGTGCGCGATCGAGGTCGTCGGCTCGGGCACCCCGGCTAGGGCACCCTCGGGACGCGTCCCGCCTTCACGGTGATGTAGAGCCGATGCGCCGTGATGATGAGGGCGAGCCACGCGGCGCCGAGCACCCAGGCCGCGAGGACGTCGGTGAACCAGTGGTGTCCGAGGAACACCCGGCTGAGTCCGATCGTGAGCGCGAACACGGCCGCGACGACGATCGTGATCACGCGACCGTGGGTGGTGCTCCGCCGCAGGATCAGCAGGTAGGCGACCACGCCCGCGACCACCAGCGCGTTGAGAGTGTGACCGCTCGGGAACGAGGGCGAGTACTCGTATGGCGGCACCGCGTCGATGAGCGGCGGACGGTGGCGGCCGATGATGTCCTTGCCGGCGATCGTCATCAGCAGCGAGCCGATGCCGGCTGCGGCGATCAGGATGGCGGGTGTCCATGATCTGCGCCGCAGCGACAAGATCAGGATGGCCACCACCGCCAGGATCGGCATCCCGATCGGTCCGGCGATGTCGGTGTACCCGGTCACGACGGTGTCGAGTAGCGGCGACCGCAGGGACATCATGAAGTTCAGGATCGGCAGGTCGAGGCCAGCCACGCCGTCGGCTTCGGTGACCGAATCGTAGATGCGCGACGCGACGAAGCTGAGGGCGATGGCGATGGCTCCCCCGATCACCAGCGTCAGGATGAGAGCGCCGCGGGTGCCGACATTCCGGCTCGCCTTCTCCGCGGTGCCGGCGAGTGCGCGGCCGGGGGGCGTCGACCAGCGGGTCAGGTCGACGGGGCCGATCGCCTGGTCGTGGCGGAGCTCCTCGGCATTTCCGACATCTCTCGCCACATCTCGCGCGGGGCTGTTCCGAGGCTCGCTCATCCTCCGAACCTAGGGCTCGTTCTCTGATCTTCCGCTCAGCCGCAGCCAACCACCAGGAAGGCTAGGAGGTGGTGAGGTTCTTGCGCCAGAATCGTCGCCGTCGAAACCGCGGGCATTTCGCGGCGCCGCAGATCGCGCAGTCGGACCCTGCACGGTAGTGCTGGTGGGACTCGCGGTTGTGGCCGCAGACGCACAGGAAGTTATCAGGCATGGAAATCGATGCAACCCTATTCCATTCCGGCCCCCGGAGCTGTCGTCACCGCACGAGCGTGGCGACCTGCCTCAGCTGTGCGATCAGCGGATCGTGGGTGTCGATCCGCACGTCGTACCCGTCGGTGTTCGCCCTGGTCACGCTCCACACGAGGTAGCCGGAGGCGCCCGCCCGGAACGCGGCATCCATCTTGGCGCGCATCCTGCTCGCCCGAGTGGTGCGCTCCTGGGCCGTGACGCCCCGCATCCCGGCCTCCCCCACGACGAGCGGCTTGTGCAGTTCGGCGGCACGCGCGAACGAGCATCCGATCGGGGCGTCGAGGCGCGCACAGTCGACGGACGCAGCGGAGGGCGGGGTGCTTCCGATCCCCCCGGGCATCGGCTCGGTGTCTGAGCCCCAGTATTCCCAGTCGTGCACCTCGGAGAAGGAGATCTGCGGCAGCTCGTAGACCGCGGTGAAGTCCGGTCCACTCGAACCGGGTGCCCCGTTTCCCTGCGTGCCGACCGTGATCAGGTGCCGGGAGTCCGCCGAGCGGATGACGCCGGCGATGTCGGTGGCGAAGCCGACGAGCACCGAGACGTCGTGGGACGTCCTGGCGCTGGTGTCCGCCTCGTTCATCATGCTCCAGCCGAGAATGGTCGGGTCGTCAGCGTAGTGCGACACGATTTTTGCGACGTAGTCGCGGTACGACATGGATGCGTTGCCATACGGCACCTTGTAGCCCGCGGAGTACCAGGTGTCCCCCCGGTAGCTGGCCTTCGAGGTCGGCGGGGAGAGGTTGGTGCAGTCGCCCGGACCGTCCTCAAGAACCGGGATCACCTTCATCCCGACACTGCGCGCCGCCGCGATGACCCCGTCCATGCCTCCCCAGTAGCTCGCGGCCTGGGTGTACGTCTGATACGCCCAGAAGCGGAGCACTGTCACGCCGGCCTCGTCGTGCAGGTAGCGGAGCGTCGACAGCAGCTGCGCGCTCGACATCGCACTGCCGGAGCGGCAGCTGTAGCGACTGGATGCGGCGGCGTCGTAGATGTTCGCACCGACGAACCGGAACGGCCGACCCCCCAGCTCGAAGTCGGCACCCTGAACCGTGACGAAGCCGTCCGCGAAGGTCGCGCTCGGCAGGGGCGTGTTGCTGGAGAGCGGTAAGGGGACGGCGACCTCGGTCGGCGCGCTGCAGCCCGCGAGGAGCAGAGCGAGCAGGATGCCGGACGTTGCGAGCAGCCCTCGCCTCACGCGTTCGACCGTGACGACAGTCGCTCCAGCACAGGCGCCATCCGGTCCACGACCGCATCCCAGGTGAATCGGGATTCGATGTCCCGGCGCGCGGCCGCTCCGAGACACGCCGCCGCTGCCGGGTCCTGCAGCAGCTCGAGCAGCGCGTCGGCGAGCGCATCGACGCTGCCCGGCTCGACCAGCCTGCCGGTGACTCCGTCGGAAATCATCTCGGGCGTGCCCATCTGCTCGGTCGCGATGACGGGGAGCCCGAACGCCATCGCCTCGAGTGCGACCAGCGGATACGGGTCGAAGAGAGAGGGCACGACGAACACGGAGGCCTCGGCGTAGAGCGCGGCGATGCGCCGGCGATCGTGGACACGTCCGAGCACGTCGACCCCCGCCTGCGCGGTCACCGCGGGGTCGACCCCGATGAGCTGCAGCCGGGCGTCGGGAATCACCTCGCGAACCTTCTGAAATGCCTCGAGCAGCACCAGACCGCCCTTGCGCACGAAGTCGTTGCCGATGAAAAGAACCGTGGGGGGCGTCGCGCGTGTCGTGCGCCGGGGCCCGTCAGCGCGCAGCTCGGGGAGCCGCGAGAAGTTGGCACCGGCACCCGTCACGGTCACTCGCGCGGGGTCGATCCCGTAGTCCCTCACCAGACTCGCTCGGGCCGCCTCGGAGAAGGCGAACAGGTGTTCCGCCGCGTGATAGGTCTCCCGCTCCCGTCGATACCACTCGCGCAGTACCCAGCCCCGCAGGGGATTCCACGCCGGCCAGAGCGCGGCGGACTGGGCGTGGGTGCAGTCGATGTAGAGCACGCTGGGCGCGTGGCTCAGGCCGAACAGCGCGTGGATCTGCAGCACCACCGCCGGCTTCTGCGGCAGCGAACGCAGCGCGCGGGCGGCATTCGCGGACCGCAGCCGCGACGCGTATGTGCTCTTGTAGAACCGTTCGACCCATCGGCTCCGAGAGGGTCGGAAGGTGAGCGCCGCGACCTGGTACCGCTGGGCGGGGGACAGTTCGGGATCGATGGAGGCCACGAAGGGGAAACGTCTGTCGAGAGCCTCGCGGAGGTAGGGCGTGAGTGCATCGCCGCGCGAGGCCAGCGCCACTCCGCCGGATGCACTCGGAGCCGATGGGTACCTCGAGCGCACCCGATCAGGAGCCGACATGCACCGGACGTCCATCCGCGTTGGCGATCTCGACACCGGCCAGCTCGGCGGCGAGCGCGTCGAGCCGCTCGGTCGTCGACACGATGTCGTATGCCGCCCGAACCGAGGTCGGGACCGGCAGCCGCCGTCCGGCCGCGGCGAGGAGCGCGAGCTCGACACCCACGCGGATCGACTCCGCCTCGGCAGCGTCATCCGAGATGTCGATCCGGAATGCACCGGGAACCTCGTCGACCAACTCGTCGAGGGCTGGGCACTCGGCGTAGACCGCAGGGAGACCTGCGCCCACCGCCTCGACCACGGCCATGCCGAAGGTCTCGTCGCGTGACGAGCTCACCAGCACATCGAACGCCGAGAGCACGGCGGGCACGTCCGGGCGCGGCCCTGTCACGTGGACGCAGGCCGCGACGCCGAGACTGGACGCCAGATCGACGAGCGTCTCGCGCAGAGGACCCGCGCCGACGATCACGAGCTCACGGCGTCCGCGTTCCAAAGTCGGGGCGATGGCGGCGAGCAGCTGAGGGAAGCGTTTGACGGGTTCGAGCCTGCCGACCGCGCCGACGAGTTCTGTGCCCTCGGTGACGCCGAGTTCCCGTCGGATCGCGGCGCGCGCGTCGGAGTCGAAGGTCAGGGCGGCGAAGTCGATCCCGTTGTCGATCACCGTAATGCGCTCGGCCGGCACGCCCCAGCGGACCAGCCGGTCCGCCGTCGCGTCCGAGACGGCGACCGTGCGGGTGGCGAGCCGATTGAGCGCGAGGTACAGCCGACGAAGGCCAGCGGTGAGCGGCCGATTCTCGATCGAATCCGCCATCAACGAGTGTTCCGTGGAGAGGATCGTCTGCACCCCGGCCAGTCGCGCGGCCGGCAAGCCCCAGAGCTGCCCGGACAGCAGGTGCACCTGCACCACGTCGGGCCGTAGGCTCCGGAGGCGCGCGGCGAGCACCGGGAGCGCGAGGAGACGGCGGGCGCCCGAAAGGTTCAGCACCTCCGTCGAGTAGCCGGCCGCCGAGAGCGACTCGGCAACGCCGCCCCCGCCGTACAGCGCGATCACGTGCTGCCGGTGCTGACTGTGCGTGACGATCGACTCGACCTGGCGCTCGGCACCCCCGGTGGTGAGGGTGGTGATCACGTGCACGACCTTCAGCCGCTCATCGCGCGCCGACGAGAGCACCCGCCGATAGATGTCGGCGATCTGCTCGGTGCAGCTCTCCCAGGT
>JALYHS010000306.1 GCA_030776385.1 Actinomycetota bacterium | reverse complement strand
CCCGCGAGGTCGGTCGGCAGGAACCGGTGCGGCAGCGCACCCTCCTCGCGGAGCCAGGCGTACTCGAACCGGTCGCGGTCCCACAGATGCAGGTGCGTGTCGATGAACCGCATCGCGGATCCACCTCCCTCCAGGGCGGTGAGCGGAGACCCGGGTCCGGGCACCCGCAGCGGGTGCCGGAAAGCCGACCGCACCCTCAGCGTCACCTCAGCCATTCGACCATGCCTGACTCCCACCACGTTCTTCGCAGAAACCCACAGCCCGGATGCGACCTGCGGGCACACGCGGGCAGAGTGGGTGAGTGCACATCCCCGCTCCGGTGGAGCTCATCGCTACCTGTTGGACGTCTGCCGGCAACGTGCGTCCCGGGCGCACGAGCGGCGTCAGCCCGGTCGACATCGACGACCGGATCGGAGCGATCGCTGCGAGCGGATATCACGGCATCGGACTCGGCTGGGACGACCTGCAGGACCTCGAGCGCACGATCGGGTTCCCCGCGCTCCGGGACCGGATCGTGGCGGCAGGCCTCCAGCACATCGAAGTCGAGTTCCTCAACGACTGGTGGATCGACGGCCCGAGGCGTGCCGCATCCGATGCCGTCCGCGATGGCCTGCTCCGCGCCGCCGAGGGTCTCCGCGCTCGGCACATCAAGGTCGGATGCGGAGACTTCGGAGACACCCGGGATCACGCCCGCCTCCGCAGCGAGCTGCGGCTGCTTGCAGATCAGGCCGGCGATCACGGCACGCGAGTCGCTCTCGAGCCGGGCGCAGGATCCGCTCTCGATCTGACCGGTGAGGCGATACCCCTGTTGGCGGACCTCGCCCATCCGGCTCTGGGCCTGATGTTGGACCCGTGGCACTTCGTGCGAGCCGGGCTGCCCTACGAACAGGTGCTGTCCGCACTCCCCCGCGAACTGATCGGCGCCGCCGAGCTGTCCGACGGTGTCGAGGTCTGTCACGGCACCCTCTTCGACGACACCTTCGACCGTCGCCTCCCCCCAGGGCACGGCGAGTTCAATGTGCCCGCCTTCGTCGCCGCGGTCCGACGCGCAGGCTTCGACGGACCGTGGGGCGTGGAGGTCATGTCGGAGCGAACCCGCGAACAGGCACCTGCGGACGTGCTCCTCACCTGCGCACACGCCGCCCGGGACTGCCTCCGGGAGCCGTCCGACGTCGAGGGCGCGTTTGCGCGCCGGGCACCGATCCCAGCGCCGGTGAAGCAACCCGCCACGATCACGCCCGTCCTCATCTCAGGCGCCTGATCGCGAGACATCAGGAGTCGAAGCCGTTCGTCCGCAGTCCGCCGGACCCGGGATCGCGGACCCGCATGCGCCGAGGCCGAGAAAACGGGAAAACCCCCGGGCTGACCGGGGGGTTTCCTTGCGTGACCCCAGCGGGATTTGAACCCGCGTTACCGCCTTGAGAGGGCGAAAGGGACCTCCTCAGCCACATGAGCCAATGGACAAATTCGCTGATCAGATGACGCTCTAGCATCACAACACTGATGCTCGGATCACCCGATTTCACGGCCGTTTGTTGCCGTTTTGTTGCCAATCGGGAGAGCACGGCGATCCCATCCTCATCCGCTTGGTGGTCTACGGACCCGCCCCGAGGACCCACTCACGCGTCGACGACCACTCCCGGCTCGCGTACTCGGAGACCCTCGACGACGAGCAGGGACCGACCTGCGCCGCCTTCGCCGGCCACGGAATCACCCGGATCGAGCGCCTGATCACCGACAACGCCTGGGCTTACAGGTGGTCACTCCCCCAGATCTGCGCTGATCACGACATCGTCCAGAAGTTCATCAAGCCGCACCGCCCCTGGCAGAACGGCAGAGTCGAACGACTCAACCGCACCCTCGCCACCGAATGGGCAGATCGGCACGCGTTCACGACGAACCAAGCCCGCCGCGACGCCCTTGCACCCTGGCTCGAGCACTACTACAACACTCGACGCCGCCACTCACCCCTCGCAGGCCCACCCCAACCAGTCGACTGACACCAACGTCCTGACCGGGTACACCTAGCCCCAGGAGCTGGCGAGCCGAGCGCACCCGAACGGCCCCGAGAACATTGCTCGCGAGATGTGCTGACAGGCTCCTCGCGCGGCGTCCCAAACTGCTGGTCCCAAGACCGTGGACCCCACTCGACCGGAGCCTGCCCCGGTCCTATACGGCGGCATGGAGACGTCCAGGAGACGCACCTACCGTGCGCACATGAGTGAGAGCACCCAGTCCGAGCCGGTCATGGCCGGGAGCAACGACGCGAGCAACGAGGACAAACGGGCCGGTCTCATCGAACAGGTCGACCACGACCATGGCGACGAGGGTAACGGTGTGAGGGCCGCCCACCTCCGCGATCGGATGAACGAAGCGGGCGTCGAGCCCGAGGACCCCCGCGACCTCGCGGAATAAGGCCACCTGACGGGACGAGGCACCCTCGGAGGCTCATTGCTCTGTTGATGGCATCTGCGCGTTCAGCCCGTGGCGCGGAGCTTCGCTTCGATCAGTCGCCGAATCAGGGTCTGAGGCAACGGCTCACCGGGCAAAAAATGCAGGGAGCTCTTCGTGTGCTCCCGCTCGCCCAGCTCCTCCTCGAAGGTTGCCAGCACCGATCCGCTGTGCGGCAGGTAGCTCAGGTGGTTCTTGAAAGCCGCTAACCCGCAGACTGTGCGACCGGCCACCTTGAAGGCCGGTATGCCGTACGACATCCCTTGCTCGGCGTCGGGAACGACTTCGAGGACCCGTCGGCGCATCTCCTCCAAGGTGGAGCGCTGCAGTTCCGGCAGCGCGGAAAGGTACGCGTCGATCTCCGCAGCGCTCACCCAGGAAGGCTGACACACAAGCGACCCCACGGTCCAGACCTCGAGCAGCCCCATCCCCACGACTCGTCACCGAGCGCGGGAGACGTCTCAGAGGCGTGCTCCTGAGGTGGCCGGCGGGTCCGACGGCATGGAACCCATGAACGCGACGATGGGCTTCGGGTACCCCGGGGATAGCGGACTCGGCGACCGGCTACTGGCCGCTGTCGACGCCGGCGCGAAGACGGCGACGTCGTCGCTCGCGGTCGAGTGTCTGAATGGCGATCCGCTTCCGCGGGTCGCGGCACAACTGACCCTGGTCGACCGCGAGGGGAACCCGCATGGGTCGGTCGAGACGACCAAGGTTCGGATCATCCCTCGCTCAGCCTCCACCCGGCTGACGCGGACGCGGTGCACAGGCGGAGCCGTTACTCCAGTTCATGCACTCGAGAGCGGGCCACTCGGGATGCAGTTTGCGTCGCGCATGGTGGCTGGGCTGCGACGCGCCGAATCGCCGACAGCGACCATGCGTGCCCAGCAACTGGATCGGTCGCCTCGAGCGACAGCACAACCGTTCACCGGCCTGCCCCGTATCTCGAAGAAGGAGCACATCATGATCACGACCAACGACATCGACACCCTCGTCAAGGCGAAAGTCATCGATCGCGACGGAGACAAGGTCGGCACCGTCGGCCAGGTCTACGTCTCCGACGACGGCACGCAGCCCCTGTTCGTCACCGTGCACACCGGCCTGTTCGGCACCAACGAAACCTTCGTACCCCTGCGGGCCGCCGACTTCTACGACGGCGAGCTGCACGTCGTGTACGACAAGGCGACCATCAAGGACGCCCCCCACATCGACGCCGACGGCGCCATCTCCGAGGACGAGACGGGCAGCATCTTCGACTACTACGACGCGCACGCCGGCGCTGCAGCCGCCGGGGCCGGCGACGCGCGCGTTGGGCGGACCGAGAACACCAGGACGGGGCGGCTCGAGAACGATGTCGTCGGTCGCGACACCTCCGGCCCGACCACGGACGACGCGATGACACGGTCCGAGGAGCGACTGAACGTCGAGACTCAGCAGGTCGAATCGGGTCGAGTGAAGCTGCGCAAGCACGTCGTGACCGAGCAGCAGACCGTCACCGTGCCGGTCTCCCATGAGGAGGTCCGCCTCGAGCGGGAACCCATCACCGACGCCAACCGCGGCAACGCGCTCGACGGGCCGGACCTCAGCGAGGAAGAGCACGAAGTCGTCCTGACCGAAGAGCGCCCCGTCGTGGCGAAGGAGACCATCCCCGTCGAGCGGGTGAAGCTCGGCAAGGAGACCGTCACCGACCAGCAGCACGTCACCGAAGACGTCGCCCACGAAGAAATCACCACGGACGGCCACGACCGCCCCACCCGATAACCAGCAGGCCACGATCAGTAGGCCGGGGAGAACTCGTGGGCGCCCTCCCCGGCCTCAGCCCGTCCAAGCAAGATTTCCGCGATCGCGCTGAATGATCGACAACGCGGCGCCATGGCTTTACCCGACACCATCCTCCACTCGACGGCCGCGAACCGCGGCCGCCAAATATTCCGACGAAGGGTGCCACCGTGCTCCGACTGGTCCGATTGCTGCCCGTCCTCATTCCGCTGGTCACCGCGGCATCCCGCAACCCAAAGGTCCGCGAACTGCTGCACCTGAAGCCCCGACCTGATCAGGGAAATACGGGCCGGGGGCGATAACGGACAGTCCGGAGAAGGCCGCGATGAAGCGAGATCCGGCCGATGAGGGTCGCCGGCGACGCAGATGCCGACTGCTGCCGGTGCCTGAACCGACGCGTCATCCTGTGGCGCTCTGATCGCCGTCGCGCTCACGACCAGCGCTCGGATCCTCGGAGCCACGTACTTGCAATCGCTGAGGCACTGTCCCAACCTCATAGGTCCGGAGTCTCCTTCGTCCTGACCCGTCGTGGGGCCCTCGATGGCAGGGCGGGGCCCGTTCACCGGGGGCTGCTTCGTCCCCTGAGCGCTTACCCGAGGGTTGCTTGATCGTGCGGGCGGAGCGTCACCGTCGTTCAGCCCGAATGCCGACGATTCAGCGCCTTGCGCTGGACGTGCGATGACCCTTTGAACCCGCGATCGTTTTCGGACGACGTTCGACGTCTCGAGCGGGTGCTGTCGTGGCCCTGGGCCAACGGTCGTTGAGCGTTCCTGAAGAAGTTCCCGGCACCAGCAGGACTCGAGCCCGATGCGGCGGGCACGGTCGCGGTGCACAGTGGCTCCACTCTCCCACCGACCTTGGAGCCCACATGTCCCCCAGCAGAATCGTGCGCGTCCTTCCTCTATTGAGCGGCTTTGCGGGTGCCCTCTTTTTTTGCAGCAGTCCTCGTGACCACCGACGAACCATCGTTGGATCGGGCGGCACCGCAGGCTTACGTGTCCTGGGCGATCGCTCATAGCGGCCAGCTGTTGGCGGCGGGGTTCTTCGGTACTTACTTCGCGTTGTTCATGTTGCTGTTCACCGTCGCGATCCGGGCTCGCCTTCGGTCGGCCGAGGCAGCGAGTCCACCTACTCCTCAGTCGCATTGGCAGGCGGCATCGGAGTGGCGATCTCGATGGCGACAGCATCGATGCTGAGCATCGCCGTCGCAAACGCAGGCCACTCAACCGCCGCCGTGCGAACTCTGGTGTATCTGGCAGACGTCGATTGGATCCCCTGGCCGCAAGCTCAGCTGTGCTCTTCCTCGGAGCAGGTCTTTGCGGCCTTCGCACACTCGCTCTCCTCCGTGGCTGTCCGTCGTCGCGCTAGTGCTCGGCGTGTTCGCAGCGACCGGACCGACCGGGATCGCCGTCTTTTACGGCTTGCCCCCGTGGATGGTCATCACCGGCACCGTGCTCCACAGGCGACAGCGGATAAGCCATCGGACTGAGAAGCTCCAGCTTTCCCGCCAACACTGATCCGAAATTGAAGATGACCCTTAGGAAGCAGACGCACATGCCGATCAGGGAGGGCGAGGTTACTCTGCGCATCGACCCCAAGCTCCTTCCCGCGCCCCGCATCCGGGCGCAAGATGCGGCCACGCATGAACTCGGATCGCAGAGTCAGGCCGGCCACCAACACTTGTCCGCTGTCCCAGCCACTGCGCCGGCAGGGCGTGCATGCCGGGCCGGCGGCATGCCGGGCCGGCGGCACAGTAGGTCGGCGCCCACCGTCAGCCCACTGGCAGCGCTGGCAATTTCCACCTCCACGAGAACGCCAGCTAGTAGTGGTCACTTGGCTGCCTTCCTCAACTGGCTGGCCCGCCTTCGAGGCGTGCTTCTTGTGTCGGTCGTCCTCCTCGCATTGACGAGTTGCACGGTGACCATGAGTACTGAAAAAACTGCCACCGCCACCGCCAACCGGGCTGCATGGACGTATTCGAGTACGTCCTTCTTGCTGCCGTTCGATATCTCGCTGCCGTCGTGGGTGATGCCCGGGTCGTTGGTCGCCAAGCGTGGCCTCGTTACCTGGGACAGTGCAAATAACACAGTCCTGCGGGTCATGCACCCGGTCTCGGTGTACCGGCCTGGCGATTTACATTCGTCCGCGGTGCCGGCCGATTTCATGGATTACCTGCGTAGCCAGTCGCGCTTCGGCGTGCACCTGAGTGACGTGGTGGAGGTCAAGGCGGGTCCCTATTCCACGACCCTGTTCACCATGACGACCTCGAGGGGTTGGGACGGATCCTTCGGCTGCCCAGAGCCCAGTCAAGATCCGGGGGTCGACTGCTTCGGTGCCCAGCCTGACTACGCCCTCCGGATGGCGGTGCTCGACGTTCGCGGCACCCAGCTGCTGGTGTGGCTCCGCGACGCGGCGGACACCAAGGCGCTGAAAGCCGACTCGGCCGACTTCACTGCGATGGTCGCCGGCCTGCGGTTCCCCGCGCGGGCGGTCAAGGCTGACGCTCCCGCATCCGCATCCGCCACTGCCTCGCCGTCGTCGTCGGTCATGGCTCCTACCGTCGCCGCAACGCCGCTGGATGGAACGTGGAGGGTGACCATCACCCGCGACGAACTGAAGAGCTCGCCGCTGCTGCTCGACTCGGGGGAACTCAACCGCGACAATTTCGGAACGCTCCAACTGATCTTCGACCGCGGCGCTGAAGGGCTGCACAACAAGCCCGCAGATCTGAGCGCTCCCGATCGGTTCCTCGTCCAAGGCGATGTGCTCACAATCGAGACTCACGAAGGGGAACGGTTCGTGCTCCGGTGGCGCATCAGCGGGAACCATCTGATCCTCACCCGAGATGCGAAGCACCCCATCAGCCCCACACCACTCGTGCTCAAACCGTGGACCCGCGCCCACCCCTGAGCTTGTCCGTGTTTCCCTCGCCTCCTCGATCTGACGGCGGTTGCGGACGCGCTCGATCACCGCGCGATGCAGACGAATGTTGCCACTCTGTTGCCACGGAGCCCGTCAGACGGCGTGTAGCACTGACGCCAGAAACGACAAAACCCCCGGTTGACCGGGGGTTTTGCCTTGCGTGACCCCAGCGGGATTTGAACCCGCGTTACCGCCGTGAGAGGGCGAAGTTACCCGAACAACACAGCCGAGCGCGTGCAGACATCCTGGCTCGACCAGGTAGTCCCCGATCACCAGGTCTCTCGTGGGAACTCTGAAATTCGCTACGGATGTGGGCAAAATGTGGGCAAGCGCGAACCGTCGTACTCGGCGTGTCCTTGTGATGTCTCAGGACATCGGTGACCGTTCTGCGTCAGGACATCGGTGACGGTCTGAGGGTAGTGCGGGGCCCGCGGGGGTCTGTCACTGCCGACGTTTGGTTCCAGGTGCGGGCCAGGGGTGCCATCGACGAGGGCGCCGTGCTGGTCGAAGACGAGCTCTTCGAGCCGTCAAGCGGGTTGTGAAGACAGGGAAGGCGTCCCGCGTCGG
>JALYHS010000305.1 GCA_030776385.1 Actinomycetota bacterium | reverse complement strand
CCCCCCCACCCCTCCTCCCCCACGACACCCCGGATCGGAACCATGACGACCTCGAGCCTGCGCCCGACCTCGGCCGCGACATCCGTGCGAAGCCCCCGGCGAATCGCGTTCGGCAGCCGCCTCTCGCGCTGGGACTTCAAGCTCTCGCCGTATCTCTACATCTCGCCGTTCTTCATCCTGTTCGCGATCGTCGGTCTGTTCCCGCTCGTCTACACGGGCTACATCGCCATGCTGAACTTCGACCCGATCCTGCACTCCGGCACCTTCGTCGGCTTCGACAACTTCGTCTGGGTGTTCCAGCAGCGGCAGTTCTGGATCGCCCTGCGCAATACGATCACGATCTTCCTGCTCTCCGCGGTGCCGCAGATCGTCATCGCGCTCGCCATCGCCGCGGTGCTCGACTCGAACCTCAAGGCCAAGACCTTCTGGCGGATGGGCGTCCTGCTGCCGTACATCGTCATGCCGGTCGCCGTCGCCCTCATCTTCAGCAAGCTGTTCAGCGACGATTACGGACTCGTCAACCACGCGCTGTCCTTCGTGGGTATCGCCCCGATCCACTGGCACACCGACACCATTCCCGCGCAGGTCGCGATCGCCACAATGGTCAACTTCCGCTGGACCGGCTACAACGCCCTCATCCTGTTGGCCGGCATGCAGGCGATCCCGCGCGACCTCTACGAACAGGCCAGCATCGACGGAGCCGGACGATTCCGCCGCTTCTTCTCGATCACGATCCCACAGCTGCGCCCCACCCTGATCTTCGTGATCATCACCGCCACGATCGGCGGCCTCCAGATCTTCGACGAGCCGCAGCTCTACGACACGGGCGGCCTGGCCGGCGGATCGAACCAGCAGTGGCTGACCCTCACCGTCTACCTGCACAACGTCGGCTGGTTCCAGGACGGATCGTTCGGCCGCGCGGCCGCGGTCGCGTGGCTGCTGTTCCTGCTGATCGTGCTCGTCGGGCTGATCAACCTGGCCATCACCAGGCGCATCTCGAGCAACGGAAATCGGAGGCACTCATGACCGCGCCCGCGCTCCCCCGTCGTCGTCGCCGCGGCAGCGCCGACATCTCTTCCCGTCCGGGATTCCTCGGCTACGGTCTGCTCGTCGCCGCGCTGCTCGGCGCGATCCTCCCCCTCTACTGGGCGTTCCTGATCGCCAGCGGCGACTCGTCGAGCCTCAACAACGTGAACCTGCCGTGGTGGCCGGGCGGCAACTTCCTCGAGAACGCCTTCAAGGTCGTGTCGAACGACCGGGTCTCGTTCTTCAAGGCGGTGCTCAACAGCCTGATCGTCTCGACGGTGGTGTCGGCATCCGTCGTCTTCTTCTCCACGCTGGCGGGTTACTCCTTCGCGAAGCTGCGGTTCCGAGGCAAACGTGGCCTCTTCGTCTTCGTCATCGCGACCACCGCGGTGCCGACCCAGCTCGGCGTCGTCCCGCTGTTCATCGTGATGTCGCAGCTCGGCTGGACCGGCACCCTTGGCGCCGTCATCGTGCCGGGACTCGTCACCGCCTTCGGCGTGTTCTGGATGACGCAGTACCTCAGCGGCGCGCTGCCCGATGAGCTGATCGAGGCCGGCCGCGTCGACGGGGCGAACATGTTCAAGACGTTCTGGTACATCGGTTTCCCCGCCGCACGTCCCGCCGCCGCGATGCTCGGGCTGTTCACGTTCATCGCGACCTGGACCAACTTCTTCTGGCCGTTCATCGTGCTCGACCCGAGCAACCCGACCCTTCCTGTCGCGCTCTCCCAGCTCCAGGCCAACTATTTCGTCGACTACTCGCTGGTACTCGCCGGAGTGCTGCTGGCAACGCTGCCCCTGCTCCTGCTGTTCATCATCGCCGGGCGCCAGCTCGTCGCCGGAATCATGCAAGGAGCCGTCAAAGGATGACCGACATCACCACAGACTCGATCGTCGAGCGGGCCGCGCCAGATCCGGCCGCGCCGGCATCCGGTCCGCGTGCCTTCCCGTCGGACTTCCTGTTCGGGGTGGCCACCGCCGCATACCAGATCGAAGGCGCCGCCCACGAGGACGGACGAACCGACTCCATCTGGGATGCCTTCAGCCGCGTTCCGGGCGCGGTCGTCAATGCCGACAACGGCGACGTCGCGTGCGACCACTACCACCGCTACCGCGACGACGTGGCGATGATGGCGGACCTCGGCATCCAGACCTACCGTTTCTCCACCTCCTGGTCGCGCGTGCGTCCCGACGGCGGCCCGGTCAACCCGGCCGGACTCGACTTCTACTCGCGGCTCGTCGACGAACTACTCGCCCACGGGATCAAGCCGTGGCTCACCCTGTACCACTGGGACCTCCCGCAGGCGCTCGAACTGACCGGGGGCTGGACCAACCGCGACACCGCGCTTCGCTTCGCCGACTACGCGGTGGACGTGCACGGCGCGCTCGGCGACCGCGTCACCGCCTGGACAACGCTCAACGAGCCCTGGTGCTCCTCGTTCCTCAGCTACACCGGCGGCGAGCACGCCCCGGGGCGCCAGGACAAGACGGCCGGGCTCGCCGCGGCACACCACCTGCTGCTCGCCCACGGGACCGCGATCGAACGGCTGCGGGAGGCGGATCCGGCCCTGCAGCTCGGGATCACGCTCAACCTCACCGTTCCCGACGCGCTCAACCCGAGTGACCCCGCCGACCTGGATGCCGCGCGCCGCATCGACGCGCAGTTCAACCGGGTCTTCCTCGATCCGATCTTCCGGGGCGAGTACCCGACGGACCTTCTGGAGGATGTCGCGGGACTCGGTCTCGAGCCGTACATCCTGCCAGGCGACCTCGCCACGATCTCGGCGCCGATCGACGTGCTCGGCGTGAATTACTACCACGGCGAACTCGTCAGCGGCCACCCG
>JALYHS010000304.1 GCA_030776385.1 Actinomycetota bacterium | reverse complement strand
CCCATCTTCGGCGCGGTGCTTGTCGGGCTGGTGGCGGCCGGCGCCGTCGCGCTGCTCGGGCTGGCGCTGCGGAAATACCGTCGAAACGAGGTGACCGCGTGAGTGACCCGACCTCCGAACTCGCCGTGTCTGTGGCCGACGTCGGCAAGATCTTCCCGACGCGCAAGGGCGACGGAGTCACCGCACTCGAGGCCATCAGCGTGGATGTCGCTGCCGGAGAGTTCGTCTCCCTGATCGGTCCGAGCGGCTGCGGCAAGTCAACGCTCATGCGTCTCATCGCCGACCTGGATGCGCCGAGCTCAGGCACGGTCACCGTGTTCGGCAAGTCGGCGCGTCAGGCGCGGCTCGACCAGGACTATGGAATCGCCTTCCAGCAGGCGGGACTCCTGCCGTGGCGCACGGTGCGAGAAAACATCGAGCTGCCACTCCAGTTGCATGGCGTCGGCAAGGCGGTCCGGCGTGCGCGAGCCTCCGAGCTGATCGAGCTGGTCGGACTCGGAGACTTCGGGGATCGGCATCCGGATCAGCTTTCCGGCGGAATGCAGCAGCGCGTCGCCATTGCTCGCTCGCTGGCCGAGAGCCCGCGCCTGTTGCTGATGGACGAGCCATTCGGAGCCCTCGACGAGATGACACGCGAGCGGATGCAGACCGAGCTGGCGCGGCTCCGTGCCGAGACCGGCGCGGCCGTGGTGTTCGTCACGCACTCGATTCCGGAAGCCGTGTACCTGTCGGATCGCGTGGTCGTCATGTCACCGCGTCCGGGTCGGATCGTGCAGATCCTCGACATGACGCTCGGGGGCGCGGATGCCCGCACCGAGGCCCTCCGCGAGGACGCCCACTTCTTCGAACGCGTAAGCGCGGTGCGCGAGGCGTTGCACGCGCGGGGCGTCGGCGCCACGCGAGGAGTTGATGACAGGTGAGTGACCGCAGCCGAGCGGCAGGTGCGTCGAGCCGCCGAATCGTCCGAATCGTGGCCCCGATCCTCTTCGGCCTCCTCGTGCTCACCCTGTGGCAGGTTCTCGTCGTCGCGCTGCACATCCTCCCGTTCGTCCTTCCTGGGCCGATCGCGATCGGCACCCAGTTCGGGCTGCGCGCGCCGTTCGTGCTGAACTCCGCCCTGATCACCGCGGGCAACGCGGTGATCGGTCTTGTCATCGGCACGGTCCTGGCGGCCGCCCTCGCCGCTCTCACAGCCTCAGTGCGGGTGCTCGACGAACTCAGCGCACCACTCGTGACCGCGGCATCCGTCATCCCGATCGTCTCGCTTGCTCCCGCGCTGTACACGATGTTCGGGGCCGACGTGCAGACCGCCCGAGTGCTGATCGCGGCCCTTGCCGCCTTCATTCCGGTGTACTTCAACACGCTGCGCGGCTTGCGGACCGTGCAGCCGATCCATCGTGATTTGATGCGCAGCTACGCCGCCACCCGCTGGCAGGCGACCCGTGCGGTCACTCTGCCGGGTGCATTGCCCTACTTCTTCACTGGCGTGCGGATCGCGTCATCCTTGGCCGTGATCTCCTCGCTCATCGCCGAGGACTTCGGCGGTCCGATCAATGGACTCGGCACCTCGATCACCTCGGCGGTCTCGTCGAGCAACTACCCCCTCGCCTGGGCTTTCGTCCTCGGCGCGATCATCACCGGTCTCGTGTTCTACTGCGTGACCCTGGCCTTGGAGACCGCTGCAACGTGGCATCGCGCATCCGCATGAGACGTGTCGCCGTGCACGGCGGCTCGACGCACCACCGGCACCCCCACCTCAGGAGCACCACCTCACGCATCACGATGGAGGAAGCATCATGAAACACAGCTCACGCATCAGACTCGGGCTCGGCGCGCTCGGTATCAGCGCCGCGCTCGTGCTCAGCGGCTGCGCCAGCGGCGGCGGCACATCGTCAGACTCCAGCAGTTCCAGCAGCGGAAAGCTGACCAAGGTCACCCTCCAACTCCAGTGGGTGGCACAGGCACAGTTCGCGGGCTACTACGCCGCCGTGGCCCAGGGCTTCTACAAGAAGGAAGGCCTCGACGTCACGATCAAGGAGGCCGGAACCACGACCGTCCCGATCGACGCCCTCGCGGCCGGCGATGCCGACTACGCGATCTCGTGGGTCCCGAAGGTGCTCGGTTCCATCGAGCAGGGCACCAACGTGACCGACGTCGCGCAGATCTTCGAGCGCAGTGGAACCACCCAGATCTCGTTCAAGGACAAAGGGATCACCACCGCCGCGGATCTCAAGGGAAAGAAGGTCGGAAGTTGGGGCTACGGCAACCAGTGGGAGCTCTTCGCCGGGATGCAGAAGGCCGGCATCGACACCACCAGCGGGATCAAGCTGGTGCAGCAGGCCTTCGACATGAACGGCTTCCTGGCCGGAGACATCGACGCCGCTCAAGCGATGACATACAACGAGTATGCGCAGGTGCTTGAGACGGTGAACCCGGCGACCGGCAAGCTGTACCAGCCGAGCGACCTCAACGTCATCAACTGGAACGACGAGGGCACCGCGATGCTTCAGGATGCCATCTGGGCCAACGCCGACAAGCTCGCCAGTGACAAGACATACGCCGCGAACACCGTCAAGTTCATCAAGGCATCGATCGAGGGCTGGATCTACGCGCGCGACAACCCCGAGAAGGCGGCGGCCGTCGTGACCGCGGCCGGTTCCACCCTCGGAACGAGCCACCAGCTCTGGATGACCAATGAGGTCAACAAGCTGATCTGGCCTTCGACCGATGGCATCGGCGTCATTCAGAAAAAGGCCTGGGATCAGACGGTGAAGATCGCCAAGAGCACCCAGGATGACACCGGGTCGACCATCATCACGCAGGATCCGCCGTCGACCGCGTATTCGAACAAGTACGTCGACGAGGCGCTGAAGCAACTGAAGGCCGAGAAGGTCGACGTCTTGGGCACCGGCTTCACACCCCTCACCGTCACCCTCAAGGAGGGCGGCAAGTAGTTCGCACCACCCCGGGTGCGGTGGCGACCGCTGCCGCACCCGGGGTCCACTTCTCGTGAAAGAAGCACCATGAGCGACACCAGCACTGCCACCGTGACCACCATCGACCTCGGCGCACGCGCCCTCGAACTGGACCGCGCCCACGTCTTCCACTCCTGGTCCGCGCAGGCGGCGCTGCAGCCCTTCGTGATCGCCGGCGCCCTCGGCTGCGAGGTCTGGGATTTCGCGGGCACCCGCTACCTCGACTTCTCGAGCCAGCTCGTGAACATGAACATCGGCCACGCGCATCCGAAGGTCGTCGCGGCGATCCAGGAGCAGGCGGCGATCCTGCCGAGCGTGGCCCCCGCGCACGCGAACCTCACGCGCGGCGAGGCCGCCCTGCGCGTCCTGTCGAAGGCGGGGGCGCCGTTCACCAAGATCTTCTTCACCAACGGCGGGGCGGATGCCAACGAGAACGCCATGCGTCTGGCTCGCCTCGTCACGGGTCGCGACAAGATCCTGAGCCAGTACCGCAGCTACCACGGCAACACCGGGGCGGCGATCGTTGCGACCGGTGACTGGCGCCGGGTGCCGAACGAGTTCGCCCGCGGGCACGTGCACTTCTTCGGACCCTTCGCATACCGCTCCGAGTTCTGGTCGACGACGCCGGAGGAGGAGGCGGAGCGCGCCTTGCACAGTCTGGAGCGCATCATCCAGTCCGAGGGCGCCAACTCGTTCGCCGCGCTCATCGTGGAGGGGGTCCCCGGAACGGCCGGCGTGCTGGTGCCGCCGCCCGGGTACTTCGCCGGTCTCCGCGAACTGGCGGACCGGTACGGCTTCCTGCTCATCGTCGACGAGGTCATGTCGGGATTCGGCCGCACCGGCGATTGGTTCGCCTGGCAGAACGAGACCATCAATCCGGACCGCGTCGTTCCCGACCTGATCACCTTCGCGAAAGGCGTCAACTCCGGCTACGTGCCCGCGGGCGGCGTGATCATCTCGGATGCCATCGCGCGCGAGTTCGACGACCAGGTGTTCCCCGGCGGACTGACGTACAGCGGCCATCCGCTCGCCATGGCGTCGATCGTGGCCGCCTTGGACGCGATGGACGAAGAGGGCATCGTCGAGAATGCCGCGAGGATCGGACGCGAGGTGCTCGGGCCGGGTCTTGCGGAGCTCGCGTCGCGGCATCCGATGATCGGCGAAGTCCGCGGGCTCGGTGTCTTCTGGGCGCTCGATCTGGTGATGGATGCCGTCACTCGCGAACCCGTCAACGCTGCGACGATCGGCCTGCTCAAGGCCGAACTGCTGAAGCGGGGGCTACTGCCCTTCAGCGCGGACAACCGCATCCACGTCGTCCCGCCCTGCACGGTCACGGCCGAACAGGTGGCGACGGCCTTGGCGATCTACGACGAGGCGTTCACGGCGGTGGAAGCGATCTGATCTTGGCGAGCTCCATCATCGGCTCGGTCGTCGAGCCTGTCGAGACGCCCGGGAACGCGTAAACTCACCCCTCGTGTCTACTCACACCTCCCCCTTCGAACTCCCCGTCTACGATCTGATGCACCGGCCGGGCGAGATGCGCGAACGCGCCTTCGAGTTCGACTCGCCGGAGCGTCTCGGCGAGGGTGTTGTGGCCGTGCAGGTGGGCGAGACCATCGCTCTTGACGTGCGTATGGAGGGTCTTCACGACGGCATTCTGGTCTCCGCCGACATCGAAACGACGGCCGTCGGGGAGTGCGTTCGCTGCCTCGACCCGGTCAGCGTCCCGGTCGAAGTCGAAATCCAGGAACTTTTCGCGTATTCTCCTGATGAAGCTTTCGACTTCGCGGTTCACGATGACTACGTAGATCTTGAACCCGTAGTGCGAGATGCGGTGGTGCTGTCACTGCCGTTCCAGCCGGTGTGTCGGCCGGATTGCCCTGGTCTCGATCCGGAAACGGGTCAGAAGCTGGCGGACGACCCGGATCGCGCGCCGCGTGAGGTGCTCGACTCCCGGTGGGCGGCACTCCAGGACTTCACCAACGAGACCAACAATCAGCAGCCCGGCGCCTGAGCCCACCAGCTCGACACGCCGCGCCCGCAGTTCACCAGAGAAGAGACAGTCATGGCCGTTCCGAAGCGCAAGCAGTCGCGCAGCAACACCCACTCGCGCCGCTCGCAGTGGAAGGCGACCCCCGTGCAGCTCGTCAAAACCATCGAGAACGGCAAGACCGTCTACTCGCTGCCGCACCGCGCGAAGGTTGTCGAGGACTCGACCGGCACGCCCCTGTATCTGGAGTACAAGGGCCGCAAGGTCGCGGACGTCTGAGCCGATGGCTCGCCCTTCGGGCGACGCGATGGCTCGCCCTTCGGGCGACGCGGCGGCTCGCCCTGTGGGCGACGCGGTCGTCCCACCAGAGCGAGCCCTCCTGTCGGCGACGCTCGGGGTCGAGATCGATCCCGAGCTCCTTCAGCTTGCTTTGACGCACCGCTCGTACGCGTACGAGAACGGCGGGCTCGCGCACAACGAGCGCCTCGAGTTCCTCGGCGACTCGATCCTCGGGCAGGCCGTCACGGTCATGCTCTATACCGAGAATCCGACGCTCGATGAGGGAGAGCTGGCCAAACGCCGCGCCAGCCTGGTCTCCTCGGTGGCGCTGGCCGAGATCGCGGTCGGCATCGACCTCGGCTCGCACATCCTGCTCGGCCGGGGCGAGATCCTCACCGGCGGTCGGCAGAAATCCTCGATCCTCGCGGACTGCGTCGAGGCCGTGATCGGCGCCGCATACCTCTCCCTGGGACCGGATGTCGCGACCGCCCTTGTGCTGCGTCTGATCGCTCCGCTGCTCGCAGATCCTGATCGCTTCGGGGCCTCGATGGACCCCAAGACCAGCCTTCAGGAGCTCTCCACCCGCTACGGCAAGGGGCTTCCGCACTACGAGGTTTCCGACAGTGGACCCGACCACTCGAAGCGCTTCCACGCCACGGTGCTCGTCGGCGGCAACGCGGTCGCCAGCGGAGACGGCTCCAGCAAGAAACAGGCGGAGATGGCGGCGGCACTGGCGGCGTGGGCGATCCTGCAGCGTCCCAGCCGCTGATCGAGCTTGTCGAGGTCCGAGCCCGCCTATGCCTGAACTGCCCGAGGTCGAGGTCGTGCGCGCCGGACTCGAGCCGGCGATCACCGGCGCGACCGTCACCGGCGTCGAGGTGCTCGACGAGCGCTCGCTGCGGCGCCACGACGGCCCGGCCGAGGACTTCATCCAGCGCCTGACCGGCGCGCGTTTCGCGGTTCCCGAGCGCCGTGGCAAGTTCCTCTGGATCCCGGTGGTCGAGCCCGTCGAGGCCTCTCGAGCACAGGTCTCGACAAGCTCGACCGGCGGGGTGACCAGCGAGGCGCTCGTCGTCC
Organism: Actinomycetota bacterium; assembly: GCA_030776385.1. Lineage (GTDB taxonomy): Bacteria > Actinomycetota > Actinomycetes > Actinomycetales > Microbacteriaceae > Lysinimonas. The sequence goes on along the minus strand of JALYHS010000304.1, from coordinate 1,382 downwards.
ATCTGGGGATGAGCGGCCAGGTGCTACTGCGTGAGCGGGCGGCGCCCCGCGACCGACTCACCCGCGTGGTGCTCGAGGTCGAGCATCCGGATCAGGGACCGCTGCGGGTCGACTTCGTCGATCAGCGCATCTTCGGATCGATGGCGCTCGACCACCTCGTGCCGACGACCGACGGTCGCCGAGGGGACCCGCAGCAGCGCGTGCCGAGCCAGGTGGCCCACATCGCGCGTGATCCGCTGGACCCGCGCTTCGACGACCGCGCCTTCCTGCGGACGCTGGCTCGCAAGCAGACGACGATCAAGCGCGCCCTGCTCGATCAGACGCTGATCAGCGGGATCGGCAACATCTACGCTGATGAGGCTCTGTGGGCAGCCCGCGTGCACTACGACCAGCCGACCGCGACCCTCAGCCGTCCGCGCGCCACCACGCTTCTGGCCGAGGTGCGGCTCGTGCTAGGCAAGGCGCTCGCCGAAGGCGGGACCAGTTTCGATGCGCAGTACGTGAACGTGAACGGGGCATCCGGCTACTTCTCGCACTCGCTGAACGCCTACGGTCAGCAGGGGGAGCCGTGTCCGCGGTGCGGCAGGACGATCGTGCGCGAAAGCTTCATGAATCGCGGCTCGCATTTCTGCGCGTTCTGCCAAAGGATTCGTGCGCGCTCGGTGTGACGCGACGGTCAGAGCGTCTTGGCCCACGCACCCTCGTACCCGATCGGCGCGAAGCCGACCGCCTCGTTGACGTCGAGCATCGGCCGATTCTCCTCGGCGTTCCAGGTGAGCACCGACGGATGCCCGGGCGCGACCTGCTGCAGGTGCTGCAGGTTCGCGATCTTCAGCAGCATCCCGAGCCGGTGACCGCGGTGTTCGCGGAGCACGATGGTGGCCCACTGCGAGACCGAGCGGTTTGGCTCCCGCGGAACGGAGAAGTTGGTGTATCCGGCAAGCCTTCCGCTCGGCTCGTGAAGCACGGCGGACGTCAGCAGTGTCGCCGGACCGTCGAGCAGCTGCGCCTCCTTGACGACGAGGCGCTCCGCCGTCCAGACGTCTTCGGGCTCGCCGAGCCCCGCGCTCGGGGCGTCGGTGCTCATCTTGGTCAGAAGCAACGCCATGTCATCGAGTCGTTCGGGAGGCGTTGCCCCGATCCAGGAAAGGGTCCGGTAGTCACTCGAGTGCGCCTCGGCCTCGGCGCGCAGACGCGCCAGCGCAGCCGCATCCGCGGGCAGGGCGAACCGCGAGCCGCGTTCGACCTGCTCGAGCGTCCAACCCCGCGCGAGCAGGAAGCGCACCTCACGATTGCCGGCGGGCAGCGAGCCGAAACCGGTCGGGGGGATGAGGAGCTCGCCCGGGCCTTCCGCGGACACCGCGTAGGTGATCAGTCGGGTG
>JALYHS010000303.1 GCA_030776385.1 Actinomycetota bacterium | reverse complement strand
GAGTCGACCAGGGGCGCATCGGCAGGCTTTCCTGCGCTGATGGCCTCGAGGTCTCCAACGATGTGCGGAGCGATTGGCACCTCGCGACGCTCGCCATGTTTCGGCTCACCGAAGATGGGTCGACCGTTCACGTCGATGGTGGCCGTGCGACGGATCTTGATCCGCCGAGCGGGCAGGTCGAGGTGCTGAACCTGCAGAGCGACGACCTCGCCCAGTCGGAGTCCGGCGTAGGCCATCAGCTCGATCATCACCGCGTCCGCCCGACGTCCAGTGACCTGGCGAGCTGCGGTGACCAGCTTCTCGACCTCGTCGTAGTCGAGGAACACCTTCTCGGACGGGCGAGCCTTCGGCAGCTCGACACCCCGCGCCGGATTGCTCGAGATCCAGCCGAGCTCGACAACGTGCGCCAGCGACGCCTTGAACGGGACCCACACCGCCGTCAGTCCGGCGGGACTGAGTCCGCCACCTCGGATGCGACGGCCCGCCGCACTGGGCGCACTCCCGTCGACCAGGTCCGAGACCCAGGCGTCGATCTCCTCACGGCAGATCGACACGAGGGTGCGCCGCGACCACTTGGGAAGCGAACAGAGATCCAGTGCGTCCCGATAGCGGAAGAGGGATGCGCCGCTCGGCTTCTTCTTGCCAGCCAGCCACGCGGCCGCAGCATCCGCGAACGTCTTCTTCTCGAGCTCGACCGGACGGTAGCTGCCTTCACGGACTTGATGCTCGGTCTTGGTCCTGAAAGCTTCGGCGTCTGTCAGGCGTTCGAAGTTCCGCGATATCAGTCGTCTGGTTCCGTCCGTCTGCTCGGCGTACTGCGACACCTGCCAGCGCGACCCGATCCCATAGCGCGACTTCTTGACGGTCTTCTTGCCGGTGTCGGGATCAGCACCCATCCACCGGTCAGTGATCCAAACTCTCACGCGAATCCCTCCCCGTTTTCGACTACGCGCTCACTATCTCGCTGGGGTCAGACACTCAGCCGCCAGAGGGCAAGGAAGGCTGGCGTCCGCGCCAGAACGGGGGACCAGACCCTTCTCGATGCTCTCGTGGCTCGAGCCGAGCGTGAGCACGTGAGCCGCTCCGAGGCGATCCGGACCGCGGTCCGGGACTGGGTGAACGTCGCGTAGTGGATGTCCGCGGCGGCTCTGAAGCACGCCTGTGGTCATGATTTGGTCATGACGCGCAGTAATCGAAACGGTATGGAGGTGATCTAAACGGTGCTCATGTCAACGAAGCGATCTCGCATTCGCCAGGACAGACTGCGTCCTCCCGATGGTCGTCACCAAGAAGAAGAAGTGGAAGGTCGACACCTTCGTCGTGGTCACCGACAGCTTGGCGTGGGACGTACCGATTCAGCCGCATGCGCGATCGTCGACCGCAGTGACGGCCTCGCCGAGGTCCTGCCTCTGTTTCGCTGTGCCACAGGCACGTTGTCTCCGTCAGTGTGCGCAGGGCAGTGGCGAGGGCGCAACAGGTGCAGGGTGATACCAGTCCCGCGCGATCCAGTACTCGAGGTCGACGACTTGAACGACGGCGGCCCACTGCGGGGAAGGGCGGGCGTTGCTCGGGAGGCAGTCGGGCCGAGTGGCCAGGAGCGCGGCAACCTGTGCCAACTCGACGCGTGTGCTGTCCGCGCGCTGGATGCGGGTATCCAGCGCGATAGCCAAGCCCCCGATATTCCATAGGGTCAGGATCAGTACGAGCACAAACGCTGGAGTTACAGGCGCTCGCCGCGTAAGCCGATCGAATCCCAAACCGAGCAGCGGTGCGATCGCGACCACGATCACGTAGACGTACCGGGAGGATGTGGCGGTGTTCATCCCGCCCCCGATCCGCGAGTATCCGGTCAGTAGCGCGAACGTGGGCGCGGCCAGGAACAAAAGGTAGGCAACTCGAGCCGACGGGGCGGGAGATCGGAAAGTGGCTCGGACACTGAAAAGCCACCACACCCCCACAGCGACGAACACCAGACCGCCGAGCACGGTGATCGGGAACATGCGTCCGAGTCCATCGCTGAGCATCGTCACCGCATATTGAGGGACGAGCAGCACCTGCCCCAGGTTGTGTGCGCGATCGAGGTTCGGATCGGTGTGCCCGATGAACACAAACCAGGCAAGAAAGGCCGCGCACGGAACGGTGAATATGGCGGCAGTGGTGCGCAACCCGTGGCGCAGCAGCGCGATCACCATGGCGACCGGGATGAAGGGCAGGCAGACCTCCGAGCTCGCCAAGGAGAGCAGCACAAGGGCGGATGCAGAGACGATTCGGCCGAATCCGACCTTTTCTCGGTCGAGCAAAAGGATCACTGCAAGAAGCCCGGTAATAGCTCCGACGAAGCCGATCTGTACCGCCCAATCGATGGCTTCCGCTCCGGCACCCAGGAAAACCAGCAACCCCGTGAAAGCGGTCGCCAGCCACGGCCGAACCCCGATGCGGACGGAGATCCGCCAGACGAAGTGCGCTGCGCCGAGATGGACGAGGATCGCTGGGAGGGCGAAAGGGAGGTAGTTACTCATCCCGAAGATGCTTTGCGTTGCGCGGAGTATCAGAGCGGGAACGGTATTCCAATGCCCCACGTGGGGAGCCCAGACGACTCCGGGGTCCTTCACCAGGAAGTACCAGTCGTCGAAGAAGAACCATTCGCGGCTGGCGACGGCGGCGAGGGCAACGAACCCGATGAGCAGCAGAGCAACATGCACGACGACCGGACCGTGCTCCGATCGAAGGAGTTCGCCAAGCTTCCGCATCTGCGGAGGCTACCAACGGGAACGACGTGGCGACCCGAAGAACACACGACAGGCGTCAGTCGAAGCTGTCCACCGGCAGGTACTTGAGCGCCGCGCGCATCTCGATCAACTCGAGAGCGTGACTATTGAGCGCAACGTCCTCGGCGGAGACTGGCACGAACTGCTCAACGGGCAGGGCTTTCCCGTCAGCGCCCTTCGTCACCAGGATGCTCATGCAC
>JALYHS010000302.1 GCA_030776385.1 Actinomycetota bacterium | reverse complement strand
CACGTCCTCGGTGGCCGCCCTCAGACCGTCGGGACGGGCCCCGTACTCCACCTCCAAGGGAGCGGTCATCGCCCTGACGAAGGCGATGGCACTCGACCACGCGGGAGCCAGGGTGAGAGTGAACTGCATCGCCCCCGGCCCCATCCACACGCCGCACTCCGGGTCGATGACCATGCAACCGGAGACCCGTGAGAAGAGACGTCGCGCGTCACCGCTGGGGATCGAAGGAACAGCGTGGGATGTCGCCCATGCGGCGGTGTATCTCGCCTCCGACGAGGCCCGCTATGTGACCGGCGTCGTCCTGCTCGTCGACGGCGGCGTGGCTCTCACGAGCGCGGAGCGGCATTGACCGCCGCGACGGACGACGTCGTCGTCATCGGTCGTGTCTGCATCGACCTCTACCCCACCGACGTCGACACGCACATCGAGGACGTCACAGCATTCACCAAGTCCATCGGCGGAAGTGCGACCAACGTCGCCGTGGCGATCGCCCGCCACGGTCACAGTGTCGCCTTGGTCACGCGCACCGGTCACGACCCCTTCGGTCGCTACGCGAAGCGTGAGATGGAACGCCTCGGCATCAACGTGTCGTATGTGTCCCCCGTCGCGGGGCTGGCGAGCGTCCTCACCTTCTGCGAGATGTTCCCACCCGCCGACTTTCCGCTCTACATCTACCGCGAACCGACAGCGCCGGATATGAGGCTGGAGGAATCGGACCTTCCGATCGACGAGATCCGCTCGGCGAAAGTCCTCTGGACGACCGCAACGGGTCTGTCGCAGGAGCCGAGCCGGTCGGCACACCTCGCGGCTCTGACCGCACGGGGTCGGCGAGCCATCACGATCCTCGATCTCGACTACCGTCCGCTGTTCTGGTCGAGCATCGACCAGGCACGTCGTGCCGTTGCGGACGCCCTGCCCCTCGTCACCGTCGCGGTGGGCAACATCGACGAGTGCGAGATGGCAGTGGGCCACCGGGATCCGCATCGGGCGGCCGATGCGCTTCTCGACCTCGGTCTCGAGTTGGCCGTGATCAAGCGCGGAGCCGAAGGGGTCCTCGCCAAGAGCCGGACCGAGACAGTGGAACTGGACGCTCTGCCCGTTGACGTGGTCAACGGACTCGGCGCGGGCGACGGCTTCGGCGGCGCACTGTGCCATGGACTGCTGCTCGCGTGGGACCTGGAGCGAACCATGCAGTTCGCCAACGCCGCGGGCGCGATCGTCGCCACCCGGCGTGAGTGCTCGACTGCAATGCCGACGACCATCGAAGTGAATGAATTCCTAAGGAGATAACTGCAATGTCTGTGTGGTTTGGTGGGGACTACAACCCCGATCAGTGGCCGGAGGATGTGTGGGACGAAGACGTCACCCTCATGCGCCGCGCGAACGTCAACCTTGCGACCGTCGGCGTGTTCTCCTGGGCTCGCCTCGAGCCCCGCGAGGGAGAGTTCGACTTCGCCTGGCTCGATGACGTCCTCGACCGTCTCCACCAGGGAGGGATCCGTGTCGACTTGGCCACTGCCACCGCGTCGCCGCCGCCGTGGCTCAGCCTGGCGTACCCCGAGACCCTTCCCGAGACCCGCGAGGGTGTCCGTCTCTGGCCCGGCAGCCGGCAGCAGTACTGCCCCAGTTCACCGATCTTCCGACGGCTCGCCGCGCGCCTAGTGACCCAGCTCAGCGAGCGGTACGGGGACCACCCGGCCCTCGAGATGTGGCATATCAACAACGAGTACGGCTGCCACGTCAGTCATTGCTACTGCGATGTCTCGGCCGCGGCGTTCCGCGTCTGGCTGACCGCGAGATACGGCACGATCGATCAGCTGAACGCCGCCTGGGGCACCGCGTTCTGGTCCCAGAAGTACGGGGACTTCGACGAGATCACTCCCCCGCGAGCGATGCCGAGCTTCCCCAACCCGACTCAGCTCCTGGATTTCGACCGGTTCAGCTCCGACGAATTGCTGGAGTGCTACCGCGTGGAGAAGGCCATCCTGCGAGCCGCGACGCCCGATGTCCCGATCACCACCAACTTCATGGGGTTCTTCAAGCCTGCGGATTACTGGGCGTGGGCACGCGAAGTCGACGTTGTCTCGGATGATTCGTACCCAGACCCCGCGGATCCTCACTCTCCTGCCTACGGGGCGATGACCAGGGATCTGATGAGATCGCTGCGACAGGGGCAGCCGTGGATTCTGATGGAGCAGTCGAGCAGCGCCGTCAACTGGCGTTCTCGTAACGCGCCCAAGCTGCCGGGCCAGATGCGTGCGTGGAGCTACCAGTGCATCGCCCGCGGGGCCGACGGAATCCTCTATTTTCAGTGGCGGCAGTCCGTGGCGGGTGCGGAGAAATTCCACGCCGGCCTGCTGCCTCATATGGGGACCGATACGCGGGTCTGGCGCGAAGTCGAGCAACTGGGAGCCGAACTGACGACACTCGATGAGCTGGTCGGCAGCAGGCTCACAGCACGGATGGCCATCGTGGTCGACTGGGACAGCTGGCGCGCACTCGAGCAGCAGGCCATGCCCGCCAACCTCTCCTATCTCGGCACCCTCTTCGCGTGGTACGAGACGCTGTACGAACTCGGGATCCTGGTCGATTTCGTCGCACCGACCGGAGATCTCGAGAACTACGCCGTCGTTCTGGTTCCCACACTGCAGGTGACGAACGCCGCGGCGCTCGCGAACCTGACGTCGTTCGCCGACAACGGCGGCCACCTCGTCGTCACCTACCAGTCGGCAATCCTCGACGAGAATCTGCGGGTCCTGGAGGGCGGCTACCTCGGAAGTCTCGCCTCAACGCTCGGGGTGCGTGTCGAGGAGTTCGCGCCGCCCGCGGCTCCGGATCTTGCGAGGTCGAACCAGTCGCCGCCTCCGCCGGTGCGGATGTCGGGAGCCTCCTTCGGCGAGACCGAGGGCACCGAATGGGCCGAGTTCCTCACGGCGTCGACCGCTGATGTCCGTGCCACTTTCACGGATGGCGCACTCGCGGGCTCACCGGCGATCACCGAGAACAAGGCGGGGGCGGGGACGGCGTGGTACGTGGCCACGCTGCCGAGTCCCGAGGCGCGCAGCCAGTTGCTCGGCGAGATCCTCTCGAGCGCCGGCGTGGCGGGCGCCCTCGAGCAGCCGCTCCCCGGGGTCGAAG
>JALYHS010000301.1 GCA_030776385.1 Actinomycetota bacterium | reverse complement strand
CAACGGGACCGATTCGACGACGGTCGCCTGCTCCCAGACGACCTGGTGCGACGTGGCCACCGGTCAGCCCGCAGCCGTCGCGAGCGCGGGCAGCCGACCTTCGGCCTCCAGCATCCGCTCGATCAGGCGGCGCACCCACATGCCGCCCGCGTCGATGTTGAGGCCGTAGAACTCGTAGTCCGGGTTCGCGTCGATCGCGGCCTGCTGAGCGATCAGCATGTCCTCGTCCTCCTTGAACACCCGCGACACCCCGTCCCGCAGCTGGGTGGTGATCAGTTGGCTCTCGAGCCGGTAGTTCCGCATGAACGCCCAGAAGTACAGGCATGACTTCGCCGTCACCGGGGAGATCGTGTTCATCACGTAGCCGTTGACGCCCTGGCTGCGATCCCCGTCCTGCGCCCCCGTGCCCGCCTTCGCGACGCCGACGTCGATGCAGATCGTGGAGGGGGATTCGAAGTGGATGATCTGCCACCGGTCGACGAGCCCCTCGAACCCGGGGAAGCGGTCGCGCATGTTCTTCAGCCAGAACGGCGGCGCCTGGATGCCGGTCATCCATCGCGACACGGTGACCGTCGTGTCGGTGTGGGTGACGACGAACTCCGATTGGCTCAGCTCCGCCTGCCCGATGGAGGAGCCGTGCACGAACTCCTCGTGCGTGAGGTCCATCAGGTTGTCGAGCACCAGCTGGGAGTTGCAGTCGACGGAGATCGTCAGCCCGTCGCCCGCCCACGCCGGGTCGTCCATCTGATGCATGTCGGGCACGAGGGTCGGGTCGGCGAGCGTCGGGTCGCCGGGCCAGACCCAGACGTAGCGGTACCGCTCGACCACCGGGAAGGACGCCACGGTGGCCGACGGGTTGATGGTCTCCTGCGCCGGCATGGCCATGCAACGGCCAGCGCCGTTGTAGACGATGCCGTGGTACGGGCAGCGGATGCCGTCCCGGCCGACCAGCGTGCCGAGCGACAGCGGCGCCAGACGATGCCAGCACGCGTCCGCCAGCGCCACAGCGTGACCGTCCGTCGTGCGGTAGAGCACGAGCGGGCGCTCGGCGATCGTGCGGGCCAGCGGCGTCCGTCCGACCTCGTGGTCCCAGGCGGCGACGTACCACGCGTTGAGCGGGTGACCGAGCACCTTGTTGATCGTCGAATCGGCCATCGCGTACTCCTTCGTCGCGGTCGAGGCCGCCAGGTTACCTATGCATATAGTGACCATGCAACGTGACCGCGCGAGTCCGACCTTGCGAGAATCGCGGAGTGAGCCTCCGATACGCCCTTCTCGCGCTGCTGACGGCGCAGCCGATGACCGGCTACGACCTGGCGAAGGCGTTCCACAGCTCGGTCGGGCACGTCTGGCACGCCCCCGACTCGCAGATCTACCCCGAGCTGCGGCGCATGGAGGAGAGCGCCCTGATCGAGGCGACGGAGATCGCGCGCACCAGCACCGCCAGCGCCACGAAGCGGCTGTATGCGATCACCGACGAGGGGATCGCGGCGTTCCGGGACTGGATGTCGATCCCGACGGACTACGCGCCGGAACGCGACACGGCGAAGCTGCGCGCCGCGTACTTCGAGTGGACGGACCCGGACGCCGCGCGGACGCAGCTGTACGCGCACATCGCGCACTGGTCCGGCATGCGCGAGCAGTGGAGCGAGCAGATGCGCAGCATCGGCGACGGCACCCACCCCATCGTCGCGGAACGCCTCCGCCGCTACCCGCAGGCCGAGCATCGCCGGATCATCCGGTACAAGGTGTTCGCCTACGAGGGCATGATCGCCCAGGCGGACCAGCAGATCGATTGGGCGCGGCGTGGGCTCGCGCTCATCGTGGACCTCGAGACTCCGATCGACAGCGGCCATCCGTCCCATTGAGGCCGGTCCCGAGAGGCGCCCGTGGTTCAGCCGGTGGAGGGGGTGGGTGTCTCCGGCCCCTCGGGCTCCGTGACGAAGCCGATGAGCTTGTGCGTGCCGTCGCAGTACGGCTTGATCGTGGACTTGCCGCACCGGCAGAGGGCTACCGTCCGTCTGCGCCGGGGGAGCGGCGCACCCTCCGGGGTTCGGATCTCGACGTTCCCACGGACGAGCAGTGGTCCGTTCGGGTAGGCGATGATCAGCGGGGGCTCGGCGCGCTCAGGCATGCGGCACTCGGCCGTCGGTCGAGGACGGGGCGCGCAGGGAGGACTCACCCGCCTCCCACCGCTCGAGCATGTGCAGGCTCGGCAGGCCGTCGATCGTGAGGCACGCCGCCGCGCCGAACAGCAGGTCGTCGAGCAGGTGCGGCTCCGCCTCGATCAGCCCGCCGGCGAGGTCGCGCGCGGCGATCTGCTCGTGCACCGCGTCCGCCTCCACATGCTCGTCGAAGTAGTGGGTGGTCGCCGTGCCGAACCCGAGCCGGCGGAAGCCGTTGCCGTACTGACGGCTCGGAATCGCGGAGGTCATCTCGAATGCGGCGAGGTGGCCGATGAGTGCGCCGCGCAGACGCCGGTTCAGGCCGAACAGCGACATCATGTTCATCGATGTCAGCGTGACGGCCGGCACGACGTCGATGTACGCGCCGTAGGCGTCGTCCAGCCCCAGCGACCGGAGGGTCCCGGCGTAGATCGCGGAGTGGATGCGACCGGCGCGACCGCCGCCGTACTCGTCGGACTGGATCTCGACCAGCGCGGCCTTGGCGCGACCGCTGAGGCGCGGAATGGCCCAGGAGTGGGGATCCGCCTCCTTCAGCGTGTAGATCGAGCGCTGGATGAGGAACTCGCGGGCCTGCTCGAGGGTCGCCTGGCGAGCGACGTAGCGCGAGAGGCTCGGCCCGGAGTCGGCGCCGGTGAGGGTGAAGAGCGCATCCGCGACGCCCGTCATCGTCGGTTCCGGCCGCTCGGGCTGCGGGACCGCGGCGCGGAGGGCCGCCTCGAACGGCTGCTCGATCCGGATGCGGCTCGCATTCAGATCATGGGCCCATTCGAGGTCCTCCGGCGCCTCGGCGAACCCGCCGTAGTGCAGCTCGTTCAGGCAGAACAGCGCGAGCTGCAGGTCCTCGTCCAGCAGGAGGTCCGCCGAGGCCTCGATCGCGGCGGCGGTGGCCGCCTGCAGGTCGTCCGTGTCGAGCGGATGGCGGAGGGCTCGGAGGACGGCGGCGCTCGCCGGTCCGCGGCTGACGGGGAACTGCATCGGACGCTGCTGCACGGCAGCGTCCTCGAGCACGATCGCTGGCACCAGTGCACTGTAGATCGCGCGCCCCGCCCTGTGCGGACTCCGACGGAGTCGCTCAGGCGGCGGGGGCCAGCGGTCCGAGAAGAGAAGACGCTCCATGCGCTCCTGCGTCGACGCGGAGCTGCGGCTGCAGACCGCACGCGAGAGCGTGAAGCTCTCTGCGGGAGCGATGTAAGGTCGGTGCCCGTTCGGGGAGCATGTCTGGTGGGACGTCTTGCTGGGTTCGACTCCTAGGCTCTCCACCGATCGGTCGGCTACGGCAGTCCCCACCAGGACACGAGCTCGTTCATACCCCATCTCAGGCCCGCTGCTCCGGTGTTCCAGTTGTGCGAGACACCGGGCAGCCGTGTGAACGCTGTGCGCATCCCGGCGGCATGCGAGGCGGCTGCGAGTGCGACGGCGTCCTTGCCGTACCGCGTGTCCAGGGCTCCGATCGCGTAGAGGGCGAAGGTGTGCCGGTAGGGGCGCTTTCGTTGCATGATCGCGATCGGCTGAGCAGCCTTCCACTCGGCGAGGCTGCCGTGAAAGGCCTCGCGCACCGAGCGCGCCACGGTGCCGTTGAGGGGGCCGAGGTCGGGCGAGATCGCGAGGTAGGACCCGAAGATCGCGGGGTACTCGGTGCCGAACTGCACGGCGCAGGTGGCGCCCTGGGAGAAGCCTGCGACGGTCCAGTCGCGTCGGTTCGAGGACACCGGGAGGTGTTGCAGGGTCCACTCCCGCACGTCGTCGGTGACGTACTGGGCGACGTTCCCCATCTTCGAGTTCTCGCACTCGGGGTTGACGTTGTAGGCACCGAGCTGGTCGGGCACGACCACGATCGGTGCGACACCGTGGTGCTGCGCGGCGATCGCGTTCATGACAGCGGCGAGGTTGCCCGCGACGAACACGTCGGACGGGCCGCCCGGCTGCCCTGAGAACGCGATGACCACCGGGAGTTTCGGCCGGTTCTTCACCAGTGCAGCGGGCGGCAGGTACACCCAGGCGTCCCGTGCTCTCCAATGCGAGTCGACGCCGGGGATGGACACCGTACCGACAGTGCCGGCGGAGGGCATCCCACTCGGCGGCCGCCAGTTCCCCAGGCTGGTTTCGGGCCGGTTGCCCCCACCGAGCTTGAGCGGGCCCACGCCTACTCCGATGGCGTCGCCGAGCGTCGGGTAGTAGGCGACATCGCGGTTGATCATCAGCGCACCGGCGAGCAGTACCGCCGGGATCGCGATGACCGCGACCACTTTGCGCCACCAGCGAGTGCGAATCAGGTTGACGATCGCGAGGCCGGTGCCGGCTCCAGTCGCCGCGGCTGCGACACGGATGACCGCGGATGCCGGCGCACCGAACACGTCTTGCACGTCGACGACGATCCAGACCGCCAGCGACCCGGCCAGGGCGCCGAGGGCCGCCGCGGCGCCGACAACCAACCACCAGCGTCGGCTGACCGCGAGCACGCCAGGGACTGGGACGAGCAGCAGGAGAAGCACGATCGCGGCGGCGCAGTAGACCGGCGCGAGTACGTGGCCGGCCTCGATGCGGATGCCGAGGATCCACTGCAGCATCCGAACTCCTCCCACCCGCCCCTATCAGTGACAACTCCAGCCCACATCATGCGGCTCAAACCTTGCGCCGCGGCACAGCACCCGGCGCGCCACCGCACCGGACCAGCCCCCGGGGATGTGCGGCGGCTGCCCCTCGGCAGGTACAGGAGCGGATCCGGTCACGTCCACGTCGGACCCCGATCGCTACCGACCCGGTTCCACCGAGGGCGGCCGAGGATCATGAGCCGGAGTCAGGACGGCCCGGCGCCTCGTCACGCGCGGTCGTGCGACGCACCAGATGAGTGCGGCGATCGCCGCTCCGGCCACACCTCCGGCGATGGTGTCGGTGACCCAGTGCGCGTCCAGATAGGTGCGGTCGAGTCCCATCACGGCGACGTAGCCGGCTCCGCCGCCCCACACCAGCAGTCGGTTCGCGAGGAGGCCGACCGACACGACGATCACCGCAGCGTTGGCGGTGTGGCCCGAGGGGAAGGAGCCGAGGAAACCGAGGTACAGGCCGGTGCTTCCCGGGGGATGACGTTCGGACACCCATTTCAACGCGAGGACATCGGCCTCGTTGACACCGAGAGCCGCGAGCATGGTGAGAAAGGCCGCTCTTCCGCGCAGCAACAGAACGAGCGCCGCGACGCCGAAGTCGACGAGCACTCCGCCGGGGGCTCCCCCCACCAACGCGATGGCTTTGGCGACGACGTCCCGGAAGTGGGTGTGGTGGGCGTTGATCCGGACCGCCCACGCAGCGTCGAACCGGGCACCAGGTATGGAGGACGCCTCACGAAGGTGGATCGCCGCCGCCCAGCACACCACGAGAGCGACCACCGCAACGATGATCAGCAGGGGACGCGAGGGCAGCCGGACCCGTGCAGAGGCCTCCGCCACACGATCGTCAGCTCTCACCCTCATGCACTCAGCGTCAGCGGGTGCAGGAGCCGATCGCGCGTGCTGCTCCTGCGGCGACGCAGTGGGTCGCGAAGGGGACGAGGCTGCCTCGTGCGAAGGCCCGCGACGGCGACAGGGATCGTCGCTGCAACGACGAGCCGGAGCAGCCGTTCCTGCACCATGGACTGCAAGGAGCTCAGACTGCTCACGACTCTCCTTCTCGAACCGACGTTGCCGTCCGGTGGTGGATCCAGACCTGATGGATGCGTCCTTCTGCCGACGCGACGGCACCGGGAGCTGGGCGGTCCGAAGGCCGACCGCGGCACCGCTCCGGAGAACGGTCCCGACGTCACCCGCTTCCCGGCTGCCTGAACGCATCATCCGGATCGCCCACGCCGCTTCCCGACCGCGCAGAGGGCTGATGAGAAGCGCTCCGAGTCCCAGCTGCCCGGAGGGCCGCGTGGTCACCGACACTGCAGGATCATTCACCACGAAACGGGAAGAGCCGTCAAGGCGGGGCGCATGAGACGTCATCGGACGTTCAGATTGGCCGCAGCAACCGCGTCGCTCGCTTGGGCGGGTAGGGCACCGAGAGGTCGTACTCTCCGGTTGATGCAGCCCGCGACCGGCGCGGGTTCGGCTGCGAGACGGATCGGAGACGGGGTGGCTCGGAGGGCCGACGTGCTTGCTGTGCATCGTCACCGTGCCGGGTCGGCACCCGATCGTCGGGGATGGGCAGCGCTCGTTCGCGGTGTGGTCACGGTGGGACTGGTGCTGGCGGTCAGCGCCGCCTCGATCGCCGCGATCGCGTCGTGGCAGCTGAGCCGCACGCTCGTCGCGAACTCGGTGAGCATCGACAACGGTCACGCTCCGGTGCCGAACATCGCCGCACTCACCGGCGGGTTCAACGTGATGCTGGTCGGTGAGG
>JALYHS010000300.1 GCA_030776385.1 Actinomycetota bacterium | reverse complement strand
CGCCACAACGATGAAGACGATGAACTTCAGGGCCCAGACCCCGAGGACGATGCCGAAGAAGGCCGGCCCGTTCGTGTCGCCCTTGGTCACTCGGCCTGCGACGAGCATGCTGACGGCGGTCAGGCCGAGGAACACGGCGGACAGAGCCGCTCCCCCGAGGCCGCCGAGGAGCCCGGGCACGCCCGCGACGATCAGGCCGATCCCCCCAGCCACGATCGCGACCGCGAGCGCGACGAACCCGCCGTAGCGGAGCGCACGGGTCAGGATGGGCGCGACGCTCATGACGAGGCCTCCCTCTGCTGCAGGCGGGTCAGGGCGGTCTCTGCCTCGGCATCCGTCCTGTCCTGATCGACGCCGATCGGGTCGGAGGCGGCGTCGAGCGGGTCCAGATAGGCGACCTCGGCATCCGTCGTCACGCCCTCCGGCGCGAGTTGCACGGCCGCCTCGACCGCCTTGCGACGACTCAACGGCGACAGGGTGACGATCGTGCAGACCACCAGGCCGGTCGCGGTGACGACGATGGCGACCCACGAAGGCGTGAAGAGGAAGAGAAGCAGACCAACGGATGCCGTGGCCGTCCACGCGTAGAAGATCAGCACCGCGTGCAGGTGGGAGTGCCCCATGTCGAGCAGGCGGTGATGCAGGTGAAGCCGGTCGGCGCTGAACGGCGACTTCCCCGCTCGCAACCTCCGGAACACCGCGAGGCCGAAATCGAGCAGGGGGATCACGAGCACCGCGAAGGGCAGCAGGATCGGGATGAACGCGGGCAGGAGTTCCTTGTCGCTGAGCGGGCGCAGATCGATGTTGCCCGTGAAGCCGATGGTCGAGGTCGCCATCAGAAGGCCGACCAGCAGGGCACCGGCATCCCCCATGAACAGCTTGGCGGGATGCCAGTTCAGCGGCAGGAAGCCGACGCACGCCCCGATCAGCACGGCCGACACGAACTGGGGCAGGTTGAAGTACGCGCTTTGAGCCGTGGGTTCGTATGTCACGACGTACGAGTAGATGAAGAACACGCTATTCGCGATGATCGCGACGCCGACGACCAGGCCGTCGAGGCCGTCGATGAAGTTGACGGCGTTCATCACCAGGACGACCAGGAAGACGGTGATCGCCAGGAACATGTAGGGCGAGAGCAGCAGACCGGTGTTCTGGAGTCCGGGGAGTTGCACGATCTGGATGCCCTGCCAGGCCAGCAGCGCCGCGGCGATGATCTGTCCCGCGAGTTTGGTCAGCCAGTCCAGGTCCCAGATGTCGTCGGCGACCCCTATCCCGACGATGATCGCGGCGGCACCCAGAACGGCGAGGATCTTGCTCGGCTCCGAGAACACGATGGAGAGTTGCGGCAGTTGAGATCCGACCGCGAATGCCGCAACCACGCCGATGAACATGGCGATGCCGCCGAGCCGTGGCGTCGGGTTGGTGTGCACATCCCGCTCGCGGATCTTCGGGTGGAGCCGGTACTTGGTGCTCAGCTTCCAGATCAACAGCGCGAGTCCGAAGGTGACGACGGCGGCGACACCGGCCGAGAGCACGTAGAAGATTATTCGCATCGGTCCACCCCCACGATCCGGTGGATCTGGGCGTCGGGGATGACCCCATGACGCACGATCCGCAGCTTGCCGTCGGGGTGCTCCATGCCGGTTGCGTCCACGATCGTCGAACCGGCGCGCTCCTCGGCGCCCGGGTATGCGGCGCCGACCGGGCCACCGTCGAGGTACACCGCGACGCTGTCGCCAAGCATCTGCTCCGCTTCGGATGCGGTGGCGGCGGCGGGCATGCCGGTCTTGTTGGCGCTTGAGACGGCGAGCGGACCGGTCTCGGACAGCAACTCGAGGGCGATCGTGTCGCTCGGCATCCGCAGGGCAACAGTGCCGCGGGTGTCCCCGAGATCCCAGTCGAGCGTCGCTCGGGCGCGCAGGATGATCGTCAATCCGCCCGGCCAGAACTCGGCCACGAGGGCTCGCACGGCGTCCGGGATCGACTCGGCCAGCGCATCCAGGGTCGGGATCCCCGGAACCAGCACGGGCGGGGGCGCCGTCCGATCGCGGCCCTTGGCGTCGAGAAGGCGACCGACTGCGGCGGGCGAGAAGGCATCGGCGGCGACGCCGTAGACCGTGTCCGTCGGGATCACGACGAGCTCACCCCGCCCGATGGCGCCGCGGGCGAGACGCATCCCGGTGAGCAGCTCGGCCGGGACGGCGGTGTCGAAGATGGCCATGACTCGTCTATCTTAAGTGCGCTGTAGCTGCTGTTAGGTGCGCTGTGGCTGCTGTTAGGTGCGCCGTCGCCTGTGTTGAGTGCGCCGTGGCTTCTTCGGCTTACTCGCTCGGTCGCCCGTAGCGGCCGCAGACCTCGCCGGCTCACGCGCCCCGACGCTCGGCGGCGAGACTGCCGGACGTGCGGGACAATGGTCTCATCATGATTCGCACTCCGCTCTTCGTCTTCGACATGGACGACGTCCTCTTCGACTACGACTGGCGGGTCCGGATGACCGGTCTGACCGATCTGACGGGTCTCGATTTTCCCGAGCTCCGGCGCCGCTGGTGGCACGACGAGGGCGAGTGGGCGGCGGAAGCCGGCCGATTCGCGGACGCGGACGCCTACCACGCGGCGTTCTCGCGGGCGATCGGCCGCGACATCCCGGTGCGTGACTGGATCGCGAATCGGCGTTCGGCGATGACCGTCTGGCCGGAGTCCTTGGCCGCGGTCGAGCGCGCCGCCGAACTGGGTGCGGTCAGCCTGCTGACCAACAACGGACCGCTCGTCGAGGCTCACCTGGCCGAGCTGGCGCCGGAACTCGTGCCGTTGTTCGGTGACGAGCTGCACACCTCGAGTTTCTACGGTGCCCGCAAGCCCGATCCGACCGTGTTCTCCAACATGCTCGCCCACTACGGGGTGACCGCTGATCAGGTGTTCTTCGCCGACGATCTCGAGGTCAACGTCGAGGGGGCGCGTTCGGTCGGGATCGATGCGCACCGCTTCGTGGATCCCGCATCGCTGATGATCGCGATCGAGGCATTCGCCGGTAAGGCGAGCCTGCTGAGTTCCTGAGCAGCGCCAGCTTAGGTTCGCGCGTTCAGCAAGCACGTCCGCCCGGCACGGCTCACCCCCGCTGACTCGCGTCGACTCGATCACGACGCCCGCTCACGACACCCGCAGGTCACTCGCTCACGACACGGCGAACAGGTCATGGAGCACGGCGCTCAGCGAAACCAACCTTCTCTCGCCCTCAGGATGCGTCGGCGGCGGAACGAGCCAGAACTCGGTGCCGCCCGGTCCGCGTCGCTCGATCTCCCAGTGGTGATCGTGAAGCAACAAGTGGTGGTGCTTGCAGAGTAGAAGTCCGTCGGCGACGTCCGTTCGCCCTCCGTCTCTGGCCCAGTACTCGATGTGGTGAGCTTCGCACCACGAGGGTGGCCTGTCACACCTCTCGCCCCACATGCATCCGCCATCTCTCACCTCCAGGGCGAGACGCTGCTTGGTCGTGAAGAGTCTCTGCTCTCGACCGACGTCGAGCGGGTGACCCAGGTCGTCGAAGGCGATGGTGATGGTTCCGTTGGTGCAAGCGAGTCGTTCGACGGTCTCGATCGGAACCGCCCGTCGACCAAGTCGGCCGCGGCCGGTGCGAGCACGCAGCTGACGCTCCGTGACGGTCACCCGCACTCCCGGCGCGCCTGTGCCGAGGAGGTGAGAAGGATCCACCTCGGCGCCGGCGGTGATCAGGTGGAAGAACACATCGGAAGCGAGTTGCTCCACACTGCGCGGATCGTCGGCGATCTTCTGCCGTTGCGCCTGCTCTGTCACGAAGCGTGGCCCTCCACGTTTCGGCGAGGTGGCCCGATCGAACACCGTCTTGAGTACCGACCCCTGGATCGCGTCGAGCATCCACGAAAGGCGAACTCTGCCGTCCCGGAGTGTCATGACCTTCAGTTCGCGCGCTGCGTGGGCCGCGCGCGCTCGATCTGTCACCCCTGCCGCGTCGATCTCATCGCGCTCGAACTGGGCGCGCTTGAACAGCAGATCCGCATCGATCGAGACCGCCTCGACGGTGAGTTCTTCGGCCGCCGCGGCGAGAGCCGAGCTGGAAATGTCTTCCGACGGTCGACCGAGACCCCTCATGATGGCTTCGGCGTGATCCGAGGAAATCGATCCGGCTGACAGTGCCGCGGTCACCCGCGCTAGCCACGGGTGGGTCTCCAACAGACCCCCGATCCGCACCGCCTGCACGGCAGCCCGGGCCGTCGAACCTGTGATCGCCTGAATCATCTTCTCGGGCGTGCGGTGCCCCAGCCGTTGCGCCAAACCGTCGTGACCCAGCTCGGGTGCCGATCGCCGAGCGACCTCACCCGCGAGAACCGTCAGGTGGACATCGGCGAGCCGACGGTGCTCGGAGGCCATCGCAATGAGGTCAGTCAACTCCGCGTCCGAGGCCGAGCCGATCGACTCGGGGGCACACGGCAACTCGGCGAGCGCGCGCGTCGCTGCTGCGAACGAGTCGGTCATCGGGGTCATGCTTCATTTTCTCACGTCGAACGTATGTTCGAAAGTAGAAGATCTTTCGCGCGCCGCGCCTGTGGAGGAGGGGACGAGGTGAGGTGGGGTGTCCCGGGTGAGCGGACGAGGAGAAGACGAGGTCCCTCAACGCAACCCAACGCAACCCAACGCGACTGGACCCAAGGGACGGGAGTCAGCTGCCCGCTACCGAAGCGCGGTGGTCGTTCGATCGCGCCCGAGCAGGTCTCGATGCGTGGCCGTCGCCCGCCAACCGTCCGCCGCCAGCAGCGCGCGCATCACGGCACCCTGCAGCTCCCCGTGCTCGATGATGAGCACTCCCCCGGGATGGAGCAGCTGCGCAGCCCTGGCCGAGACGTCCCGCACCACGTCCAGCCCGTCGACGCCGCCGTAGAGCGCGGCTTCCGGGTCGTGCAGTCGCACCTCGGGGTCCCGCGGGATGGCACCCAGCGGGATGTACGGAGGATTCGACACGACGACGTCGAGGGTGCCATCCAGTTGCTCGATGTCGCCATCAGGGCCGTCGAGCGCGGACGGCGTGTCGGCCAGGTCCGCGAAGATCAGCCGGAGGTTGTCTGCCCCTGACTCGCGCGCGTTCTGCCGCGCCCAGATGAACGCGCGCGGCGAGTTCTCGACGGCGAACACCCGGGCGTGCGGAACCTCGGTCGCCATGGCGATGGCGATCGCGCCGGAGCCGGTCCCGAGGTCGATTCCGCGCGGTGCCGGCGAGGGCACGGCCAGCAGCGCGTCGATGGCCAGTTGCGCCACCGACTCGGTCTCGGGACGCGGGACGAACACTCCCGGTCCGACCGCGAGTTCGAGCGAACGGAATGGCGCGCGGCCCGTGATGTGTTGCAGGGGCTCACGCGCGGCGCGGCGCTCGATCAGTTCGATGACGGCCAGGTACTGCGACGCATCCAATGCGGCATCCATCACGACTTTCGCCTGCACCTGGCCTCGGCTCAGCCCGAGCACGTGCCCGAGCAGCAGCTCGGCGTCGACCTCGGCATGACGGATGCCGGCAGCCGACAGCACGCGCACGGCATGATCCCGAAGGGCGGAGACAGTGCGAAGTGGACTCATGGCCGAACTGTTCGAGGGATGCGGCGCGAGAAGCGTCACTCCGCGCCCAACTCGGCCAGCTGCGCCTC
The DNA here is from genome assembly GCA_030776385.1 of Actinomycetota bacterium. GTDB lineage: Bacteria > Actinomycetota > Actinomycetes > Actinomycetales > Microbacteriaceae > Lysinimonas. Next base: position 2,607 of record JALYHS010000300.1, on the reverse strand, counting down.
TTCGTCGAACTGGATGCATGAGTCGACGAGCGGTTCGAGCGCGCCGTTCATGACCTGATCGAGGTTGTACGCCTTATAGCCGGTGCGATGGTCGGCAATCCGGTTCTCGGGGAAGTTGTAGGTGCGGATGCGCTCCGAGCGGTCCATGGTGCGGATCTGCGACTTGCGGGCGGCGCTCGACACCGCGGCGAGCTCCTCCTGCTGGCGCGCGAGGATGCGGGCACGCAAGACGCGCATCCCGGCTTCGCGATTCTGGATCTGCGACTTCTCGTTCTGCATCGACACGACGATGCCGGTTGGAAGGTGCGTGATCCGCACTGCCGAGTCGGTCGTGTTCACCGACTGCCCGCCGGGTCCGGATGAGCGGAACACGTCGATCCGCAGATCGTTGGGACCGATCTCGACCTCTTCGGGCTCATCCACCTCGGGGAAGACGAGCACGCCGGCTGTCGAGGTCTGGATGCGGCCCTGCGACTCGGTGGCCGGCACCCGCTGCACGCGATGCACACCCCCCTCGTACTTGAGGTGCGCCCAGACACCTTCTGCCGGGTCGGTGGCGTTCGACTTGATGGCGATCTGCACGTTCGTGTATCCGCCCAGGTCGGTCGGATCCGCCTCGAGGAGCTCGGTCTTCCAGCCCTTCGACTCGGCGTAGTGCAGGTACATACGCAGGAGGTCCGCGGCGAACAGCGCCGACTCGGCTCCGCCGGCGCCGCCCTTGATCTCCATGATCACGTCGCGACCGTCGTCCGGATCACGGGGGATCAGCAGGCGGCGCAGCCGCTCCTGAGCGGCGACCTGCCCCTCCTCGAGCGAGGGGACCTCGGCGGCGAACGCCTCGTCCTCCTTGGCCAGCTCGCGCGCGGCCGCGAGGTCGTCCTCCGACTGGAGCCAGTCATCGTGCGCCTTGAGGATCTTGCTGAGCTCGGCGTAGCGCCGATTCACCTTCTTGGAGCGCGACGGATCGGCGTGGAGCGCTGGATCCGCGAGTTGCTGCTGCAGCTGTTCGTGCTCGGCGCGCAGCGTGGCGACCGACTCGAACACCGTCAGTCCTTGTGGCCGTGCGACCCGTTGGCGCTGCCGTTGTGGCCGTTGCTGGCCGGCAGCGAGTTCTGGATCTGGACCAGGAACTCGACGTTCGACTGCGTCTCCTTGAGCTTCGAGAGCACGACCTCGAGCTGCTGCTGGAGTTCGAGTCCGGCCAGCGCACGACGCAGGCGCCAGGTGATCTTGACCTCTTCGGGGCTGAGCAGTTCCTCTTCGCGGCGGGTGCTCGACGCGTAGATGTCGACCGCCGGGAAGATGCGCTTGTCGGCCAGCTGACGCGAGAGGCGCAGCTCCATGTTGCCGGTGCCCTTGAACTCCTCGAAGATGACCTCGTCCATCTTGGACCCGGTCTCGACGAGCGCCGTCGCGAGGATGGTCAGCGAGCCGCCGCCCTCGATGTTGCGCGCGGCACCGAAGAAACGCTTCGGCGGGTAGAGAGCAGACGCATCCACTCCCCCGGACAGAATGCGCCCGGATGCCGGCGAGGCCAGGTTGTATGCGCGTCCCAGGCGGGTGATCGAATCGAGTAGCACGACCACGTCGTTGCCGAGCTCGACCAGACGCTTGGCACGCTCGATCGCGAGCTCGGCGACCGTGGTGTGATCTTCGGCGGGACGGTCGAAGGTGGAGGCGATGACCTCGCCCTTCACCGAACGCTGCATGTCGGTGACCTCTTCGGGGCGCTCGTCCACGAGCACCACCATGATGTGCACCTCGGGGTTGTTCTCGGCGATGGCCTTCGCAACCGCCTGCAGGATGAGCGTCTTGCCGGCCTTGGGCGGCGCGACGATCAGTCCGCGCTGGCCCTTGCCGATCGGGGCGATCAGGTCGATGATCCGAGTCGACAGCTTCGACGGCTCCGTCTCGAGACGCAGGCGCTCGTTCGGGTAGATCGGGGTGAGCTTGCCGAACTCGACGCGGTTCGCGGCCTCCTCGACGGACTGCCCGTTGATGGAGTCGACCTTGACGATCGCGTTGTACTTCTGGCGTCCGCTCTGCTGGTCGCCGTCGCGGGGCTGACGGATGGCGCCGACCACCGCGTCACCCTTGCGCAGGTTGTACTTCTTGACCTGGCCGAGCGAGACGTAGACGTCGTTCGCCCCTGGCAGGTAGCCGGAGGTGCGCACGAAGGCGTAGTTGTCGAGAACGTCGAGGATGCCGGCGACGGGGATCAGGACGTCATCGTCGCTGAGCTCCGGCTCGAAGTCGTCGTTCTGGACGCCACGGCCACGCTTGCGGTCGCGGTAGCGGTTACGGCTGCTGCCGTCGCCGTCGAGCAACTGCTGGCCGTTCGGGCCGTTCTGGCCGTTCGAGCCGTTCTGGTCGTTCTGGTTGTTTTGGTTGTTCGGGGTGGCCTGCTGGCGGTTCTGACCGACGTTCTGCTGACCGTTCTGGCCCTGCTGGCGGCTGTTCTGCTGGCCGGCGCCCTGGCCCTGCTGGCCGGCGCCCTGGCCCTGCTGGCCTGCGCCCTGCTGGCCGACGTTCTGCTGTCCGCCGTTCGCGTTCTGAGCGTTCGAGTTACGGTTGCGGTTGCGTCCGCGGCTGCGGGGCGTTCCGCCC
>JALYHS010000299.1 GCA_030776385.1 Actinomycetota bacterium | reverse complement strand
CGGGGAGACGGGCGACCTCGACCCCTTCGCGGCCGGCGCGCGCCGCATCATCGCGGACTGAGCCGACCGGCCGGGCTGTGGAGAACTTTCCCGCGCGCGGCGGCTCCGGTTCTACGGTGACCGAGTGATTCGGGGGAGAGCGCGGACGATAGGGGGAACTGGGGCGGTGGCGGTGATCCTCGCGGTGTCCGCGTGTCAGTCGAGTGCACCTTCCCCCACCCGTAGTGCGCATCCTGTGCCGGCGAGCATCACCTCGAAGGCCGCCCTCACGCTGCAAGCCCGAACTGTCTACGAGCGATATCTCCACGCGGTGGAGAAAGTCTCGGAGAAGGGCATGACCAGATACGACCTTCTACAGCCGCTCGCCACCCCTAAAGCGTACGCAGCGGAAGTGAAGTCATTCAATACTCAGAGAGCCAAAGGCATCCACACCACGGGACCAAGCAATCTCGTCAGGTTTCAAGCTCAGAGCGTGGACGTTGTGTCGGGGCACGTAGTCGCCTACGCATGCGTTGACCTGTCGGAAGTGAAGGTGCTTGACACCTCGGGTGCGGATGTAACGCCAGCCAGCCGTCCAACCCGTCAGACCTCACTCCCATCATTCGAGACATCTGATGGAGTGCTGAAACTCGATGTCAATGGGTCATGGTACGGCGAATCCATCTGCTAACGACCTTCGCCCTCATTGGGATGTCGGTCCTTCTGGATGCCGTCCCAGCGAGCGCGGCAGATTTGCCCTGTTCTCCCTCGGACCAACGGGCAGGAATCTGCACATCCGGGTCCACCGACGGGAATGGCGTCACGGTCATCGGCACGATCGATCGCGAACACGACGGCTCCGGGCAGGCGGCAGGCGCGACCGGCCGCCGGCACACGCTCACGGACGCAGAGGTGCTGGCGCTGCTGGACGAGTTGTGTGTCGGTGACGCGCACTGCGACGTGCGGACCAGCGGCACGCTGAACCCGCTCCTGTCACCGGCGACGCCGGGAGCGGCGCCCGCTGCTGGGACAGCTCCGGCCGTGATCACGATCACGGATCTGGCGCGCTTCCTGCCCGCGAACGCCACACTGCACGCCGAACCCCACGGCTGGGCCGTCGTCGGCGTGCCGGCCAACTTCTGGGTCGATGTCAGGGCGGTGACCGTGGACGGTTCCTTGCTCGGGAACACCGCGCAGGTGCGGTTCACCCCGCGCGCCTACCGGTTCACCTACGGCGACGGCGCGACGCGCACAGCCGGGACGGCGGGTGCCTCATAGGCGGAACTCGGGCAGGCCGAGCTCACCACGACGCCCACCGGTCACGTGTACCGGGCGCGGGGCGACCGGCACGCGAGCGCGACGGTCGTCTACTCCGCGGCGTACCGGTTCGCCGGAGGGCGGTGAATCGCGGTCGCGGGTGCCGTCAGCGGCACGACGCCGCAGCAGCGGGTGCTCGCGGTGGTCGAGAGGACCGCCCTCACGACGCCCGGCTGAGGTCTGACGAGCCGGAGTCCCCGGTTGTGTCACCCGTCGCGGCGTCGCTCACGCTGTAGCAGACGTCGCTCGTGTCGGCCTCCAGCAGCTCGGCCTCGGCGCGCGGGTGCCGCACGCCCGGGATGCCGTAGTGCGTGTTGAGCCGCTCCTCCTCGCCGACCGTCAGCGGCTCGTCCATCTCCTTGTGGGGAGCGTCGCGCGCGACCCGACGCTCCACATCCACCCGGAGCGAGCGCTCGTCCCACTCCGCGTTCTCGAGCGGGACCAGCACCTCCGCGCCGCTCAGCAGCCCCAGACGTACGCTGACCCACGTCGGCCGGTCGGTGAGCTCGTCGATGTAGACCTGGCTCACCTCGCCGATGCGGTCGTCCCGCACGTCCAGCGCGTCCGCGCCGATGATGCGGTCGATGACTTCGGTGGTGATCATGACCCCTCCAGACCGGATCCGCTCAGACTGGCCCAACTGCCTGGGCGGTGGGCCTACGCGACCTGGGCTCGAGGTCCGAGGGATCCGGCAGGGCGCATGGACGTTCAGAGGCGCCCGGCGGCCTTCAGGGCGAGGTAGCGGTCGGCGAGGGCCGGAGGCAGGTCGGCTGGAGGAGCGGTGATCACCTGGACGCCGAGGCGCTGGGCGGCCGCCCCGATGCGGTCGGTGTCGAGCAGCGTGCGTTCGGCAGCGGCGGCGAGGTAGGTCTCATCGAGGTTGCGGCGCTGCGCCGTCATCGCCGCGACCGCAGGGTCGGTGACGGAGGCGATCAGCACGACGTGCCGGCTCGTCAGCTGCGGCAGCATCGTGAGCAGTCCGCGGGCGCTGCCCGCCCCCTCCAGGGACGTCACCAGGACGACGAGCGCGCGCTGCGACGTCAGCGCGCGTACCTGGGCCGGCACACCGGCCCAGTCCGTCTCGAGCAGCTCGGGCTCGACGGGGGCCATCGCCTCGACCATGCGGTGCAGCACCTCGGCTGGCGCGGCAGCGTGCACCCGGGCGCGGATACGGCGGTCCCACACGAGCAGGTCGACGCGGTCGCCCGCACGCGTCGCAAGCGCGGTGAGCAGCAGCGTGGACTCGAAGGCGGTGTCGAGCCGTGGCTCGTCGGCGATGCGCGCGGCGGCGGTGCGGCCGGAGTCGACGACGATCACGACCCTCCGGTCCCGCTCCGGGCGCCAGGTGCGCACCATCAGCCGCTGCCCGGCCCCCGGGAGTGCGGGGTTCCGTGCGGTTCCGCGCCAGTCGATCGAGCGGACGTCGTCGCCGCGGACGTACTCGCGGATCGAGTCGAACTCCGTGCCCTGCCCGCGCAC
>JALYHS010000298.1 GCA_030776385.1 Actinomycetota bacterium | reverse complement strand
AGTTGACGGTGCTCCCGGGGCTGCTCGGGCGCCTGGAGCCGGCGCGCGCCTTCGAACTTCTCGAATCCGATGACGGGACGGATGCTGCATCCATCATCGTGACGCCTCCACCCCCTGCCGAGTTGGTCGCCCGGATCGAGCGACGCGAGCGCCGGCGCCGCTCCCGCCGGATCCGCGCCCGCCTCGCCGTCGCGGCCGCCGCCGTCGTGGCCACCGCGATCTCGGTCCCGCTGGCGATCGCCTCTGCCCCGCATCCGACGCTCACCACCTCGTTGTCGCAGGTGGTGAGCAGCCCGCTGAGCGCCGAGGTGAAACTCACGACCGTTGGTTGGGGCACGCAGCTCGAGATGAACTGCCGCTACGGGGACGCCGCGGCCGGGACGCCGGAGAACACGCGCTGGAACTACGCGCTCTGGGTGGTGTCTCGGAACGGGGCTTCGAGTGAGCTGTCCAGTTGGTCGGCGACGAGCGACAGCACGGTGAAGCTGACCGCGGGGACGTCGGTGCCGTTCGACCAGATCGCCGAGGTGCAGGTGCGCGGCGACGACGGCACGCTGCTTCTGCAGTCCCAGCTCGCCAAGTAGGGCATGGATGAGGGTTTCGTGAACCGGTGAACTTCGGCCCTCCCGGTGTCGTGTTCCCAGTGTCCGCATCCGCGGGCACCCCCGGAAGGACACTGCAATGAACATCCGCACCCGTGTCACCTTCGCCGTCATGGCGAGTTCGTTCGCACTTGCCGCTCTGGCCGGCTGCGCGGCCACGAGCAGTACCAACACCACTTCGTCGGAGCCTTCGGCCGCCGGTCCCTCCCCCGCGGCGGCGACAGCTGCTCTCTCGACCGCCTCCACTTCGCTCGGCACCATCGTCGTCGACGGGAAGGGCCTCACCGTGTATGTCTTCGACAAGGACACGAAGGGCACGACCTCAAGCGTCTGCGCCGGCGGATGCGCCGCCGCCTGGCCCGCCGTCGAGACGACGTCGGTCACGCCCCGCGTCACCGGCGTGACCGGCGCCGTGGCCACGATCACCGGCACCGACGGCAGGCTCCAGGTCACGCTCGACGGTCTGCCGCTGTACACCTTCGCGAGCGACGCGGCCGCAGGGGACGTGAAAGGTCAGGGTGTCGGCGGCACCTGGTGGGCCGTTGGGGCGACCGGAGCCAAGGTCGCGACGCCGAAGTCGGGAACGGCAACTCCCTCAGCCCCCGCGGCCCCCGGGTACGCCCCCAAGTCGAACTACTGAGCCTCTTTCTCCGGATTGCGAATGCCGAGGAAGGACACGATCCCGCCCAGAATGAGCAGCCCGGCCGTCACCGCGGTTGCCCGATGGATTCCCGCTAGATCGAGCGAACCGCCCACGATTACAGCCAGCATGGCGATGACGATGAGACCCGAGACCCGCGACACGGCGTTGTTGACGGCCGAGGCGATGCCCGAACGGGACGTCTCGATGGACCCCAGGATCGCCGAGGTCAGCGGGGAGACCGTGAGGGTGATGCCGAGCCCGAACACCAGGATGCCCGGCAGCACCTGCCACCAGTAGTCGAACGGCCGGCCGATCAGCAGAAGCAGGAGGGCTCCGCAGCCCGCGATGATCGGCCCGATGGTCATGAACAGGCGAGGGCCGAAGCGACCCGAAAGGGCGCCGACGCGGGAGCTGAAGAGGATCATGATGAACGTGACCGGGACGGAGGCCAGCCCCGCAAGGGTCGCGGGCAGACCCGCGCCCTGCTGCAGGTAGACGCCGAGCGCGAAACCGTTGAGCGAGAGGGCCCCGTAGATCAGCGCGGTAGCGACGTTGCCCGCCCAGAAGTTGCGCACCCGGAACAGGCTGAGCGGCAGCATCGGGTCGTGCGCGAACCGCTGCCGCACCAGGAATCCGGCGAAAGCCACGATGCCCCCGATCATCGGGATCAGGATCGCCGGGCTGCCCCAGCCGAGCGTCTCCTGCTCGATGAGCGCGAACACCGTGCCCCCCAGTCCGAGGGTGCAGAGCACCGCGCCGAGGTAGTCGATCGTGACGCCCTCCTCTCGCACATCCTTCTGGCCCAGCATCCCGAGAAGTACGAAGGTAACGGCGATCGGGATGACGTTGATGAGGAAGGCGAATCGCCACGAGGCGTAGTCGACGAACAGGCCGCCGATCAGCGGGCCGGCGATCATGGCGATGCCGGTCATCCCTGTCCAGGTGCCGATGGCTTTCGCCTGAGCCGCGCCGCGGAAGTTCGAGGTGATGAGGGCGAGCGAGCTGGGCACCAGCAGCGCCCCACCAACCCCCTGCACCGCGCGCGCGATGATCAGGAACTCGACGCCCGGAGAGGCGGCGATCGCGATCGAGGCAACGCCGAACACCGCGAGTCCGACGCGCATGACCGTGATCCGGCCGTAGACGTCGCTGACCGAGCCGGCGACCAGGATGAGAGAGCCGAGGGTGACCAGGTATGCATCCACGATCCACTGCTGCGAGGTCAGTCCGCCACCCAGCTCGCGCATGATCGCCGGGAGCGCCACGGTGACGATGGTGCCGTCCAGGAAGGAGACCAGCGACGCGAGAATCGCGATGGTCAGGACGAGTCGCTGGGCCGTGGTCACATCGCCACGCTAGCCCTCGCGAGCGACCGCGGCATGGACGACCTCGATGAGTTCGGGCTGCAGCAGGATGCGGAAGTGACCGACGACCGGCACCTCCACGTTACGGGCGCCCTCGAGCACGCACCCGTTCGGGATGTGCGGATCGAAGCTCGGGTAGATCGACGTGATCCGGGCATTGACGGCGGTCTCGGCGAGGAGCGCGGCGATCACCGGGTCGCCGGGGAGGAACGCGCGGAGCTCCCGATTCGGCGCCCACTTCGCCATCGCGGAGCCGTTGAACGGCGACGCGATCGCGATCAGCCGGTCGATCCGCTGCTCCGCGTCACTGCGCGCCAGCAGGTGCTTGCCGACGATGCCGCCCTTGCTGTGGGCGACCAGGGCGACGTCACGCAGCCCCCGCGCACGCAGCTCCTGCCCGACGAGTGCCGCCGTGTCCGGGATCGGAGCCCGGTTGAGTCCGAGGGCTGTGATGACATGGACCGGATGCCCTTCGGCACTCAATCTTTCGGCGATCGGGCGCAAATAGTGCCAGCTCTCATAGATGCCGGGCAGGATCACGACCGGCCTGCGGTCCCCGTGCGCGAACGACGGCGGAACTGCCCAGTCGCGGGCCGCCCGCACCCGGAACCGCAGCGCGTTCGGGTAGTCCCCGAGCAGCTGAGCGGCGTGCATGCGGCGGTTCACGCGGCATCCGTGAAGTCGACGATGTGCATCGCGATCATGGCCGGCTCGGTGTGCATGATCACGTGCGGGCCGTGCACGACGTGGAACTCTCCGCCCGGCACGAGCGCCGCGAGCGAGCGAGCCCACTCCACCGTCACGATCGTGTCGCGGTCGCCTGCGATCACCAGCACGCGGGCCGCCAGGGTCGGCAGGCGATCCTCGAGCCGATCGGCCAGCATGTGCCGCAGTTGGGCGAAGAGGTATGGCGGCCCGCAGCGGATCACGTAGTCGACGAACGCGATCCCGAACACCACAGGCGGCTCGCGCAGCGCGTCGAGCAGGAGATGAGCGATCGCGGCCCGTCTCGTGCGAGCACGCGGCTCGAGAGTCGGGGCCATGAGCACGATCCGTTCGGCGACGTCCGGATGCTGCTGCGCGACGATGGCGACGACCTCGGTGCCCATCGAATGTCCGACGAGCACCGGATTCACCAGCCTGGATTCTCGCAGGAACGCGGCGAGAGCGCTCGCATGGTCTGCGAGGTTAACGTCGCGTTTCGGGTTCGGGGCCGAGCCGTAGCCGGGCAGATCGACGACGAACACTCGGCCCCGTCGCGCGAGTTCGGCGGCCAGAGGCTCGAAATATCGAGAGGACACACCGAGTCCGTGCACCAGCACGAAGGTGCGGGCGGCCGCATCCGGGGGGACCTCCCGGCGTCCCGGGAAGCGGCGCACGACGACCGTCAGGTCATCGTGCTGCTGCCGACTCGTGTAGAAGACCGCACCGCGCGAGGTCTTGACCCGGTAGACGTCTTCGGAGGCCGGGCCGCGCTTCCCGCGCCGCAGCGCCGTGCGCAGACCGACCATGTCCCGAGTCTACGAAGCAGAAATGCCCAAGGCTTCCGCTGGATCCTGCGCGAGCAGCTCGCGCACCCGCGGGATGACGACCGTCCCGTACAGCTCGATCGCGGTCATCAGGTGCTCGTGAGGAACGGTGCCGCTCGTGTACTTGAGGTCGAAGCGCTGGATGCCGAGGGTGCGCACGGTGTCAGCGATCTTCTGCGCGACTGTCTCCGGCGAGCCGACGTGCAGGGCACCCTCGTGGATTTCGGATTCGAAGCGGTCACGGCTCGTGGGGGGCCAGCCGCGCTCTTTGCCGATCCGGTTCATCATGACCTGCTGGTGCGGCCAGAGGATGTCCGCTGCCTCCTCGTCGGTGGCGGCGATGAAGCCCGGCGAGTGCACGGCGACCGGTAACGTCGGTTGGCCGAGCTGCGCGAGAGCGCGGTGGTAAAGGTCAACGTATGGGGCGAAGCGGGCCGGCTGACCGCCGATGATCGCGAGCACGAGCGGCAGGCCGTAGCGAGCGGCACGCACCACGGACTCGGGGCTGCCCCCGACGCCGACCCACGCCTTGATACGGCCGGATTCGGTCTTGGGGAAGACATCCTGATTCGCCAGCGGGGGACGGATGGTGCCCTCCCAGGTGACCGGCTTCTCGTCGAGGAGGTGGGAGAGCAGGTCGAGCTTTTCTTCGAAGAGGACCTCGTAGTCCTGCAGATTGAAGCCGAACAGCGGGAAGGACTCGGTGAACGAGCCGCGGCCAAGGATGATCTCGGCGCGACCGTTCGACACCGCGTCGAGGGTGGCGAACTTCTCGTAGACGCGCACCGGGTCGTCGGAGCTGAGCACCGTCACGGCGGTTCCGAGGTGGATGCGCTCGGTGCGGCTGGCGATCGCCGCGAGCACGACCTCGGGGGCGGAGATCGCAAAATCGTCGCGGTGGTGCTCGCCGATCCCGTAGAAGTCGACGCCGACCTGGTCGGCGAGCACAGCTTGCTCGACGACGTTGCGAATCACCCGCGCGTAGGGGATCTTGTCGCCGTTCGCGTCCACCTCGACGTCGCCGAAGGTGTCCAGCCCGAGCTCGACTCGCGCGCTTTCTGTCCCAACAGCCATGATCCGCTCCTTTTGCATGCGTTTGTATCTAAAAGAACTGCTCCGCATCCTCGAGTATTCCGTGATCCGGCGTACCGGCGCCTCCGCACCAGCGGGAGGCCTCGAGACACTCTGCAATCTGCGTGTCATCTCGCGTTCCTCGCTCCTGCCGCGGGATTGAACGCAGATTCCAGAGTGTGGCGAGGAGGGCAAGGAGGGCAAGGAGGGCAAGGAGGGC
>JALYHS010000297.1 GCA_030776385.1 Actinomycetota bacterium | reverse complement strand
CTAGTGGCTTGACACCCGGCTGAGCAGCATGTCGACGCAGTAGTCGATGAACTGCTCGCGGCTAGTCGCCAACCGGCCGTTCAGGTAGGCCGTGAAGAGCGCCGTCAGTGCGCCGACCAGTCCGGTGGCCACCATCGCCTGGACCGCTGGATCGGTGATCCGCGTCAGCTTGTGCTGCAGCAGGTCGATGAAGCTCGGCATCCACTCCGCGCCCGACTTCGCGAGTACCGGCTCACGCTCGGGTGCGATCAGCAGCACGCGGCCGCGGACCGGATCGTCGACCATCAGTGCGACGAACCGCTCGACCGCGTCGCGGGGCGTGGTCGACGACGTGAGTGCAGTCATCGCCGTGCTGCAGACGTGGTCGTAGACGGCGCGGACGAAGTCGTCGCGGTCGGTGAAGCTCTCGTAGAAGTACCGCTCGGTGAGTGCCGCGGCGCGACAGACGGCCCGGACGGTCAGCGTCGAACCGCTTTCGCCGCCCAGGACGTTCACGCCGGCGATGATGAGTTCATCGCGCCTGCGTGCCTGGCGGTCCTGCAGTGGGACCCCGGACCAGCGGCCCCGTCGTTGACCGGAAGGCACATCACTCCTAAACTCACTTGACAACGCTCGTAGTCAGACTCGCCGCAGATACCCAGGGAAGGCCACCAGTGACTCAAGATACGTCCGAGGCGTGTCCGGTGACCAGCGGGCAGGAGCGAAGCGACCGGGGAATGGGCTCCGGCTGTCCCGTGGCGCCAGGCGGTTACGACGCGCCGCCGGCCCCGCTGGGACCGGACTCCCTGACCTGGAAGTACTTCGGCGACTGGCGCGGACTGCTTCAGGGGCTCTGGGCGGGGTCGATGCAGAACATGCACCCGCAACTCGGCGCCGCGGTCGAGGAGCATTCGACGTTCTTCCGAGAGCGGTGGCAACGCCTTCTGCGGTCGCTCTACCCGATCGGTGGCGTCGTCTTCGATGTCGACCGCGCCGCGACCACGGGCGCCGAGGTTCGCGACTACCACTCCGAGATCAAAGGCGTTGACGCGCAAGGCCGTCGCTACCACGCGCTGAATCCCGAGGTCTTCTACTGGGCACACTCGACGTTCTTCGTCGGCACGCTCATCGTCGCGGAACGGCTGTGCGGCGGCCTCACCGAGGAGCAGAAGCGGAAACTGTTCGACGAGCACGTGGAGTGGTACCGGATGTACGGCATGAGCATGCGGCCGGTGCCAAAGACGTGGGAGGACTTCCAGGCGTACTGGGACCGCATGTGTCACGAGGTCCTGCAGAACAACTACGCCGCCCGCGCCGTGCTCGACCTGAGCGACCTACCGAAGCCGCCGTGGGCGGAGAAGATGCCGGATTGGATGTGGCGCCAGCAGCGCAAGATCGTCGCTCCCTTCTTCGTCTGGTTCACCGTCGGCCTCTATGACCCAGTGGTCCGCGAATTGATGGGCTACACGTGGTCGGACCGCGACGAGTGGCTGCATCGCCGGTTCGGCGAACTGGTTCATGCGGTGTTTTCGGTGCTGCCCAAACGCGCTCGCATGCATCCGCGCGCCCGAGCGGGCTGGGATCGCGTCACCGGCCGGCTTGCCGCCGATGCTCCGCTCCCGGAGACGCCGGCCCGTAATCTTCCGCCGCTGGACGAGCGCGACAACCCGATGCACTACTGCCCCCGGGTGTAATCACTGCGTGCAGAGCCCGGCGGCCTTCTCTTCTGAATGATCTGATCGACGGGCTCGCTTAGGTGCGAGGCGAAGTCGTCGGTGGCCTGCATGTTCCAGATGCCATCCTCGTAAACCATGGTTCGGGACTTCTCGACGCCCCGAATCGTCATGAGCACGATCGCCTCGTCACCGGGTTCCAGGCGCACTCCGCGGACGCTGATCGGGGGACCGGGGTGATGCCCTCGCGAACGTCGCGCTCCATGCGACGTCCACCCCTGCGAAATCGCCGGCGGTGGAGCGGTCGATGTTGTCCTGAGCTGCGGCGGTCGCGGCGGCCAGGGTTCCGGGTACGTCCGCGCCCCTCGTCAGCGAGTCGGACTGAGCGGGTCGCACCACCGATGAGCCGGAAGCGCCGTGAGCCGGGCCGCATGCGGCGCACGCGATCAACGCGCTGAGCGTCGCCACGGAGGCCAACACCGACTTCATGGCGGACAGGGTAATCGGATCGGCGCCGCGACGGCGGTCAAAGCCGATCGATGGCTGCGGGCTGTAACGATCATTGGTGGCCCGACCGATGAACCTGGTGAGCCGACCGCCGCTGCGCAGTCGGCACCGGCGGTTGAGGTCACTCTCGCCGGTTGCAGTGCGCGCATTATACACAGGTTTATGAGAAATGTGTTGGAAATGTGTTTGAAATAACCACAGGGTCGGGTAATCGATCTCAAGAAGCGCGGAGCATCCTGCGGGCGGGCACTTCCCGCCTCCGGTGCACGACGGTCGGGGGGCCGGATCGACGCTTCCAACGAGAAGGGATTCAACATGAGCAATTTCGTGATGAAGGCAGCAGCGGGCGCGGTACTCGGCGGATCGCTGCTCTTCACCGGTGGCCTCGGCGTCGCGGCAGCTGCGCCTCCCATCAACCTGCAGGATGGCCTGGTCAACGTGGCCGTCGGCGACGTCTCGGTCCTCAATGACCTGCAGGTCGGCGTCGCCGCGAACGTCGTGGCTGCGATCTGTGGCGTGCCGGTCACGGCCGCGGTCCTCGGAGAGGTCGACCAGACGGGCGCCACTTCCCAGACGTTCTGCACCGTGCCCGGTGGACCGGTCACGGTCACCCAGAACGCCGGCAGCACCCCCGGCAACTCGAGCAACGCGCCGGGTCACAACCGCTAGACCACCGCGTCGCCCGCCCGCGCTTACGGGCGCGGGCGGGAACGTCGAAGGGAGTAACCGATGAACGTGAAGAGGCTGGCGGCTACCGCCGTCATGACCGGCGCAC
>JALYHS010000296.1 GCA_030776385.1 Actinomycetota bacterium | reverse complement strand
ATTGACAAGCGGCTCGACCTTTGAATCTAGGCGACGGCTGAAGCGCGTTCCTCTTCAATACCATCGAGCAGGCTTGTCAGCGTCCGGGTTTGGAGCATGGGTTCCGTCGCAGCGCGGTAATTAGAGTTCACGAGTTCACGAAGCTCGACGGCGCGACGAAGCCGATCGGTTTCCAGCTTTGCGCGCCAAGCGGGGGGACTATCGAGGAGGCGATTCACGTCGGCGACGCGGGAATGAAGATAGTGACTGCGGTAGTCCGTCAGGGGTCCGAGAAGCGAGTTCGCGCAGGCGTCGATTCGGCACCCGAGGCGCGTACGCACATCACTGTGTCCAAGCAGTTGGCGCGCTCGTTTGACACTGACAGTCGCGGCGATGCCAGGCAAGTAGACGCCCTGCCAAACGCCGCCCTTTTTCTTCCCGTTTTCGTCGAGCTTGGGTGGTCGCTTTTGCCGAGAGATGTCCGTGGAATGGTTCACATGCTCCATTTGCCCCAGCCCCATCGAATAACCATCAACGTGGCCCAGTGCGAACGCGGCCTGGCCGATGTTTCCGGAGCGACCGAGGACGACTCGCAGCCCAGCTACACGAAAGGAATCCGCAATAGCGAACACGGACCGGATCTTCGCGATGCTGTCGTTCTCTCCGCCGAGAGGGGTGAACCGTAGATCAATTTCGCGAAATCCCGCGCGAACATATTCCTGCGCCAGATTCATCGCTAGCGCCTTGTCGAAGCGGGCCTTGAGCAGGAGCACGGGCCTCACCGGTTTGTCAGTGAGCAGCTGTGTCGCTTCGGCAAGAGCCAGATTGAGCTGTCCTCCACGCTCATCTCTCGCATAGAAATACGGGGGAGTGACTTCGGTCACCACATCGGGATGTGCCTGAAGGATCATTTCGGCCAGTACCTGCCTGCTGCTCAGATTCGCGGCAAGGGCGTTCAAGTCATACGGCGTTCCGGTGTACCCGGGCAACCCGTTCAAGGTGAGGCCATCGTGCTCGAGGCGTTCAGTCCGGGGGTCATAGAGCACCTTGATGCCTGCGGCTACCGCTACCTCCGCTACAGACGTCTGATGCGCAGCTGCCTTCGGGTGAAGCGTGATGGCACCGACTCCGCGACTATCGCGCGCGAGGAAGTCCTCCACCTTGGGATGGTCCTGATGATCCAGCTGGAACTCGACACTCATATTTTGTGACCTCCGTCGCTACGAATTAGTGTCATACTAGACGACATAACACCTGACAGAGTGGGGACACGCCAAATGAGCGCGATCGTGGACCGAGGTGCGCTGGCTCACAAAGTGACCGACATCATCGATCATCTGGGCCTGACGCAGGAGGAGGTTGGCGGCATCGTTGATGCGTCTGCCCGTTCAGTTGCTCGCTGGTCGAGCGGTGAAGTCGTACCGCAAAGGCTCAACAAACAACGACTCTTGGAGCTGGCCTACGTTGCTCAAGCCGTGTCCGAGATATTGCCCAGCAGCCGAGCAAATGTGTGGATGTTCACCCCGAACAAACTGCTCAGTCATGACACGCCGGCGGCGCGCATCCAGGCGGGGGAGTACAGGGACGTACTGAACTTGATCGAGGCGATCGCCGAAGGCGTCATCGTTTGACGGTGCTCGATGAAGAGCTGGTCCAACGCGTTGACCAACTCGGATCCTTCGTGTGGTCGGGCACAACTTACCGCTACACCACTGCCCGCCGCGACCCGCTATCAGGCGCCGGCGCGCGACTGTTTGGCGGCCGGTGGAACCCCAAGGACATCTTTGCGACCGTTTACCTCGCGACCCCAGTTGAGGCCTGCCTCGGCGAGGTCCGCCGCTCCGCAGAGGCACAAAACACGCCCGTCGAAGAAATGCTGTCAGTGCCCTACTTACTTCACACGGTAGATGTCGACGCCGTCTCAATCCTCGACTTGAGGACAGAAACCGCGCTTGAGCACGTCGGGCTCAATCTCACCGACATTGCTGATCTCGACTGGACGGCATGCCAGTCAGTCGGTCACGCAGCTTGGTTTCTTGGTCTAGGTGGAGTGCTGGCACCATCGGCAACGGGAGACGGCCTCGTTCTTGCAGCATTCGAAAATCGCGTTGGAGGCAGTTTGAGGCTACGCGAGAGTCAACCATTGACTTCAAAGCTGCTGTCTTAGTGTGTGCTGAACAATTCCTTCGGACGAAAACCCAGTCTGATCAGCATTTTTCATCCGCTGATAATAGTTATTATGTCAGAACTAAGGGGACATCTTCGTATTGGCCGCGAACTGGCCGGTGCGGACGGCCTCCCCTGCGCGACGGCGATCTGGCGTTCGATGATCGGCGCGTCGCAGAAGCGAAACGTCTTCGTCGAACGAGCGTTGGTGATCGACAACGCGTGTGATCAGCAGCGCCAGCTGGGGCTCACAAAGTGACCGCCAGGTTCCGCGGCCTCGATCCAGCGCGAGTCCGGCGGTCCGTCCTTGCCAAGGGCCGGCTCGTCGAAAGATTGAGGATTAGGGATCAGTCATTCGCGCCACCCAGTTCCGTTGAGGATAGCTCACCCGGCAGCGATGTCTGTGCCTCCAGGCCAACCATGTGTTCGGCGACTCTTTTTCTTGGGCCGCAAACTCGGCCTGTGTGGTCATGATGGTCTCGAACTCGATCGGGGTCAGTGGTCGCTGAGACTGAAACACGAACTGGTGACAGGTTCGGCTTCGACCGTGAATCGATTTTTGCACTCGCTGGCGCCCAGGGACCTGGCGGTTGGAGAGCGGTGTTGCCAACACATGCGGCTGCCTGCCACGCTTGGCCACAAGATCAACTGCACGGCTGAAAATCGTGAGGTCACGGGATGGACGCCGGTCGGAGCCACCCGAAAGACTTCGGAATCCCGGGGTTTTTCTGGTTCTTGTCCGGTCCCGATAGCGATGTCCCGATAGCGAGCGGCGAAACCGTTTGCCCACATTTGCTCACACGACTCGTTTTTGTCGAGTCGTGCGTTCACTCGTTAAGCCGCGAAAATACTCGCCCGATGAGATCGCCTCGTCATAGGGAATGGTGCTTGCCGCCGAGCCGCGACGAACTCCCCGGGCAGTTCACACTCGAGCGGGGAGCCTCCGACGACAGCGACCGCGATGTATCGATGGTCGGGGGTTGCACAAACACCGGCCCGATCTGTGGGGCTCTCGGCCGGATCGTGGGCGCTCGCGGACGACTACCTGCGTCACCCTGGTCACGTCCACCCAACGCATCGTCCAGAGGAGTCGCATGAACCTGACCGCACCGCTCACGGCCGATCGGCGCGAGCACGTCGAGCGTCGGTTACGCACCGACCTGATGGCGTGGCTGACCACGGTCCTACCGAACGGCCAACCCGAGTCGGTCCCCTTGTGGTTCTTTCTGCAAGATGACGGCACGTTCGTGATCTTCAGCCAGCCCGACAAGTTGAAGCTCCGCAACATCGACAACAACCCGCACGTCGCGCTGGGTCTTGACGGGACAGATCTAGGTCGCGACATCATCCGGATCGAGGGAACGGCGACGCGTGCCGGCCACCTGCCCGCCGCCGACCGGATGCCGGGATTCGTCGCGAAGTACGCCGAAAGAATCGCGCGCGTCTTCGGCACCGCCGAGGAGTATGCCCGCGAGTACTCGGTGCCCGTGGTCATCACCCCGAGCAAGCTCCACGCCTGACCCGACGGGCCTATTGTCGATCCAACAGGTGACAGATCGCCCGTAACGCGATCGAACCGATTGACGGAGGACCCCAATGGCCCATACCCGACGGATGGGGATCCTGGTCTACGACAACGTCACGATGATCGACATCGCCGGGCCGGCCGACGTGTTCTCCCACGCCAACAGCTTCGGTGCCGACTACGAGACCATTCTCGTGTCAGCCGATGGCGCCAACGTGAAGGCATCGAACGGGTTGACCCTGACAGCCGAAATCCCCGCGAGCGATGTCGGTCGCCTCGACACGGTGATCATCCCCGGCGCATACGGCATGATCAGCAAGCCCTTCGAGAAGGTCCTGATGGACGCCGTCGCCGTGCTGACGACCGAGTCGGATCGCATCGCCTCGGTGTGCACCGGTTCGTTCCTCCTCGCACGGGCCGGCTTGCTCGACTACCGGAGTGCGACGACGCACTGGACCCAGGCGGCACTGTTCGCCCGCTTGTTCCCGCTGGTGAAGGTGCTCCCCGATTCTCTCTTCGTGCGCGACGGCGACATCATCACGTCCGCCGGGGTCAGTTCGGGAATCGACCTCGCCCTGGCGATCGTCGAGGACGACTTCGGCCCGGATGTCGCCCGCCAAGTCGCCCGCCAGATGGTGGTGTTTCTTCAGAGGCCGGGGCAGCAGTCGCAGTTCTCGGCACCCTCTCGCGATCACCTCGCCGTCGACCATCCCCTCCGCACGTTGATGGACACGATCGCGGCAGATCCGGCGGGTGATTACTCTCTCGCGGGCATGAGCCGCATCGCACATGTCAGTACCAGGAACCTGACACGCATGTTCCACGACGAGATCGGCACGACGCCCGCCCGGTATGTCGAACTGATTCGCATCGAGGCCGCACAGATCCTGTTGCAGGATGGTGCGACGATCCCAGTCGCGGCACAGCGGAGTGGATTCGGCAGCCCGGAGACGCTCCGCCGCGTCTTCGTGAGCAGGGTGGGATCGAGTCCCTCGGTGTACCTCGAGCACGTCAAGGCGCGCGAGCAGCAGAAGGCGACGCCTGCTGGGAGGTAGCCCCGCGTCCTGATCTGTGGGGTGGGCGGCCGGATTCTGCATGGGCGCCTACCAGGCGAACCCTCAAGCTGAGATCAGCCGATCAAGAGATCGGATTGGTCCACTTCAGAGGAGAAACGCAATGCCTTTCGTCAACGTCAAACTGGTCGACGGTGTCTTCACCGAGTCGGAGAAGCAC
Organism: Actinomycetota bacterium; assembly: GCA_030776385.1. Taxonomy (GTDB): domain Bacteria; phylum Actinomycetota; class Actinomycetes; order Actinomycetales; family Microbacteriaceae; genus Lysinimonas. The sequence continues at coordinate 3,133 of JALYHS010000296.1, read as the reverse complement.
GCCATGGCTGCGGCCCTGACCGACGTGATGGTCAAGTTCGAGGGATCCGAAGCGTTCCGCGAGGTCGTCTGGGTCCTCATCGAGGAACTCCACACCGACGGCTGGCACATCGGCGGCGAGCCCTTCCGCGGCCCGCTGAGCCTGATGGACAGCCTCGGACGTTCCAAGGCGGTCTACGAGTCGATCGACGGTCACCCCGTCACGCGCCCCGAACTCGCCGCAGCGGCGCCGGTCGTCGAGAAGTGATCCCGGCGGCGGTGCGGAGAATCCCTTCGCACCGCCGCGCAGCACCAGACACCGCCGCCCATCACAAGAAAGGACAACGTCGATGACTTCGACAACGACATCCCGCATCCCGCTGAACACCTTCGCAATCGGGTTCGGACTGGCCGGATTGGCCGAAGCGTGGGACGCGGCCGGAGCCTCACTCGGTCTCCCGCCGATCGTGGTCCAGGCCTTCTGGGCGGTTGCCGCCGTGGCGTGGCTCTGGCTGCTAGTCGCACATCTGACCCGCGGCATTCGCAGCGGCGAGCCCCTGGCGGGGCAACTGCGTCATCCTGGCCAAGGTCCGATCGCCGCCCTCGCCCCGATCACTGGAATGCTGATCGCCGACGACCTGCTCACGGTGGCTGAACCCGTTGGTCTCGCGCTCTTCCTGGTCTCGCTCGTCGCCGCCACGATTTTCGCCGCCTGGCTTATCGGGAGGTGGCTGCAGGGCGGCCTCGCGCTCGAATCCGTGCACGGCGGCTACCTGCTGCCGACGGTCGCTGCTGGTCTTGTGGGAGCGAGCGTCGCGGCAAAGGCCGGACTGACCCTCCTGGGGTGGGGCTTGTTCGGAGTTGGCGTGTTCTTCTGGATGATCATGACGCTGCTGGTGATGATTCGCCTGGCGTTCCGCCGATCTCTGCCGGATCCGCTAGTGCCGACGATGGCCATCCTCGTCGCACCGCCCGCCGTCGCGGGACTCGCATGGTTCTCGCTACGCGGCATCCACGCCGACCGGGTCGGCGCCATGATCGCCGGACTCGGTGTGCTGCTCGTCCTCATTCAACTGGCCCTGCTCCCCAGGTACCTGCGCCTCGGCTTTTCCCTCGGATTCTGGTCGTTCACCTTCCCGACCGCCGCCGTCGTCGCAGACGCCATTGTCTGGCTGCGGCTCACGCCGTCTTCCGCCGCGGAGGTGGGCACCGTCATCTTGATCGTCGCCCTCACGATCCTGATCGCATCGATCGGAATCAGGTCCCTCCTCGACGCCGTGCCCTCCAGCCGCCGTCTCGGCGCGGAAACCGTGCTGACAATCGCCGACGACGCCGACTGAACTCGCAGTGTGGCCCGGCTCCTGTTAGCCAGGCACCGGGACTTCGGCGTCGACCACTTCAGGGCTCAGCAGATCAGGTGTCCTACATCCTGAACGACCTCGCCGGAATTCTCACCGCCCAACTCACTTCCACCCGCAGAGGCTTCGGACGCCACAGCGCCAATTGAAGCGTGCAGACTTCCCGCACCTGCGGCCCGACGCCAGGGGCCCGAGTTGAAGCTGTCACATGGAACCCCCGCCGAGGACGGCTATCGCGGATCCGGCAGCCACCCGCCAGCTCTAAACAACCGGCTGAGAAGGGGCCGGATTCCTATGTTGCCGAGGGCGTCCGCGAGCCATCGAACGGTGACAGGAGCCGTCGCCAGCCATTGCCGCGGTGACCGTGATGCAGTACGCACATTGAGCGACTTCCCCAGCCCAGCTCAATGCCAATCGCAGAGACCTCGACGACACAGAGCCATTTGAGACCTTGGAGTCGTCACTCCTCGAGATTCGGGAAGTTCGAGCTGGCGACCCGTGAAATCCGCATCAGGCTTGTCTCGGGCTGGCCCAGCGGAAGCGCTTGAAGTGCGCGGGATCGCCAGCGATGGTAAGCAGGTGTTCTTCGACGATGTGGGCGAGGTGGCGCAGGAGGGTCAGCTCTGCGGGTAGGAAAGTGCGCGGTTTGTCGTCATACACGCACAGGGCTCCGATCATGTAGCCCTGGGGGTCGCGGATAGGGACTCCGGCATATGAGCGCAGTTTCGCGGTCACGACGAAGAAGCCGTTCGCGAACCGCGCATCGAGAGTCGCGTCTTCGACGACGAGGCCGTGGTTCGTTGTGATCGTGTGGGTGCAGAGCGTCTCGCTTCGGGGAATCTCGGCTACGGGGATACCCGACGAGCTGGCGAACCATTGCCGGTGGTGGTCGATCAGCGAGATCCCGGCCCCGACTGTTCCGAGCATGTGCCGCGCTCTGCTGGTGATGCTGTCGAACAACTCGTTGGGACCCGCGTCGAGGATGCCGAGTTGGTTGAGTGCCGCCTGCCTGTGCTCTTCGAGTTCGAGCGGCCGGCCGTCGTGGCGCAACGATCGAAGGGCGGGTGAGATGCCTCTCATAAGAGCATCGGCCCAGCGACGGTAGGTGTCCGAGGTGCGCTGGTGGCAGCGTTCGGCGTTTCCCTCGAGCGGGAACGGGACGAAGCTCACCCCGGCGCGCTGCTCGCATTGTGCCTTCAGGCGAGTGTTGAAGATGACGGCTCGGTTGTCAGCAGCGTGGCCGAGAAGATGCTCCAGTCCGACGAGCTTCGTAACCTGCGGCACTGCGACGACGTGGACTGGAATAACTCGATCGGTCGCTGCAGTCAATCGACCCAGTATTTGTTCGACATCCGCCGACCAGTCATCGACAGGGGTGCAATCGATGACGTCCTGCATCCCCACACTGACGATCACCAAGTCGTAACGGGCGGCAACGACCTCCGTCGCCAATGAGAGCAGGTCCCGAGAATGCAAACCAGCTTCGGTCACGACATCCATGTCGATCCCGGAGCCCGTCACACCGGCGATGCGGCGCGCCAGATGCCCCCCCAGAGCAAGCTCATGGGTGAGAACCCCGAACCCAACCACCGGACCGCTGCCCAGAAGAAGGACCCGAAATGGATTCGGCCCCGCCACACGGACCATCGCACGCGAGGGAGGCTTCGGGCTACCCGCATAGCCGTTGTCGCTGGTCTTCTCGGAGAGCCGGGTGGCAGCACCAAGCAGCACATCTGCCACCGTCATCGACATTGCTGCCCCCACCTCGTCGTAGTGAATAGTGTCGTGGGGGGGGGG
>JALYHS010000295.1 GCA_030776385.1 Actinomycetota bacterium | reverse complement strand
GCTCAGCTGCGTGACGACGTGCATGCCCTTGCCGCCGCCACCGGCCGACGGCTTGACGAGGAGGGGAAACCCGATCCCGGTCGCAGCGGCAGCGAGCTGGTCGTTCGAGAGGCCGGGTTCTGCGAGCCCGGGTACGACCGGAACCCCGCGCTCGGCCACCGCGGTCTTCGCCCTGATCTTGTCGCCCATAGTGGTCAGCGCTCCGACGCCGGGGCCGATGAAGACGATGCCCGCATCGGCGCATGCGACGGCGAATGCGGCATTCTCGGCGAGGAAGCCATAGCCCGGATGGATCGCGTGCGCACCGGAGTTGCGGGCTGCAGCGATGATCTTCGGGATGTTGAGGTAGCTGTCGGCGGCGGCCGCGGTGCCGAGGTGGACGGCGACATCCGCAAGAGCGACGTGACGCGCGCCGGCGTCCGCGTCGCTGTACACGGCGACGGAACGGATGCCCAGCTTGCGCAGGGTGCCGATGATCCGGCACGCGATTTCGCCGCGGTTCGCGATCAGCACGGTGTCGAACATGGCCGTCACATCCTGAAGACGCCGTAGGAGACGTCGTCCATCGGAGCCCGAGAGCACACCTCGAGAGCGAGGCCGACCACGGTGCGGGTGTCCGCGGGGTCGATGATGCCGTCGTCCCACAACCGTGCAGTCGCGAAATAGGGGTTCCCCTGCTCCTCGTACTGGGCGAGGATCGGAGCCTTGAACTCCGCTTCGGCGTCGCTCGGCCACTCCCCGCCCCGAGCCTCCACCTGGTCGCGGTGGACGGTCGACAGGACGGAGGCGGCCTGCGGACCACCCATCACGGAGATGCGCGAGGTGGGCCACATCCAGAGGAAGCGCGGCGAAAAAGCCCGGCCGCTCATCGAATAGTTGCCGGCGCCGAACGATCCCCCGACCATGACGGTGAGCTTGGGGACGCGCGCGCATGCGACGGCGTTCACCATCTTCGCGCCGTGCTTGGCGATGCCTCCCATCTCGTACTCGCGGCCGACCATGAATCCGGTGATGTTCTGAAGGAAGAGCAAGGGAATCTTCCGGGCGTCGCACAATTCGATGAAGTGAGTGCCCTTCATCGCCGATTCGGAGAACAGGACGCCGTTGTTCGCGACGATTCCGACCGGATGCCCGTGCACGTGCGCGAATCCGGTCACCAGTGTCGAGCCGTAGTCCTTCTTGAACTCGTGGAACCGACTGCCGTCCACGAGGCGAGCGATGATCTCGCGCGCGTCGTATGGCACCTGCAACTCAGTGGGAACCACGCCGTACAGCTGCGCGGGATCCACCACCGGCTCGACCGAGGCGGCGACCTCCCATGCCCGGTCGCGCGGCGGCGGAAGCTGCTCGATGATGTCGCGGACGATCTGCAGCGCGTGCTCGTCATCGTCGGCCAGGTGATCGGCCACGCCCGAGTACTTGGTGTGTGTCACCCCACCGCCGAGATCCTCTGCCGTGACCAATTCGCCCGTTGCCGCCTTGACCAGGGGAGGGCCGCCCAGGAAGATCGTCCCCTGGTTCCGCACGATCACCGTCTCGTCGCTCATGGCGGGGACGTACGCACCCCCGGCGGTGCTCGACCCCATGACCGCCGCAATCTGCGCGATGCCGCGGGATGACATCCGGGCCTGGTTGTAGAAGATCCGCCCGAAGTGCTCTCGATCGGGGAACACCTCGTCTTGCCGGGGAAGGAAGGCGCCCCCGGAATCCACGAGATAGACGCACGGCAACTCGTTCTCCGAGGCGATCTCCTGGGCGCGCAGATGCTTCTTCACGGTCATGGGGAAGTAGGTGCCGCCCTTGACCGTCGCGTCGTTGCAGACGATCATCACCGAACGGCCATGGATGAGGCCGACCCCGGCGATGACGCCGGCGCACGGCGCCTCGTCGTCGTACATCCCGTTCGCCGCGAGAGGGGCGATCTCCAGGAAGGGAGTGCCGCGATCGATCAGGTGGTCGATCCGATCCCGGGGGAGGAGTTTGCCGCGAGAGACGTGGCGCTCCCGTGCCTGCGACGATCCCCCGAGGGCCGCTCGATCCAGCCGCTCACGCAGTTCGGCGACGGCGGCGCGCTGAGCGGCGTCGTTTGTTCGGAATTCCGGACTGCCCGGTCGGACGTTACTGACGAGCGTTTCCACCGACATGCCTCTCGTGAACGGTGAGTGGATTCACGCGAATCCGAGTTCGCGCGCGATGAGCATGAGCTGCACCTCGGTCGTGCCTTCGCCGATTTCGAGGATCTTGGAGTCCCGGTAGTGGCGAGTGACGGGGTACTCGTTCATGAAGCCGTTGCCGCCGAAGATCTGCGTCGCATCGCGGGCGTTGTCCATGGCCGCCTCACTGCTGAGGATCTTCGCGATGCTCGCCTCCATCTTGAATGACATCCCGGCGGCAAGCCGTCGCGCCGCCTCGTACGTCGCGAGGCGTGCGGCGTGCACACGCGCCTGCATGCGAGCGATGGTGAACGAGATGTGCTGATTCGAGCCGATCGTGCGCCCGAAGACGACGCGCGATTTGGCATACGTGATCGCTTCTTCGAGGCAGCCCTGAGCGGCCCCGGTACTGAGCGCCGAGATCGCAATCCGTCCCTCGTCCAGGGTCTGGATGAAGTTGGCGAAGCCGCGTCCCCGTTCGCCGAGCAGATTCTCGGCGGGAACCCGCGCATCATCGAAATGGAGGGGGTGCGTGTCGGATGCGTGCCATCCGGCCTTGTCGTATGCGGGTGCGACGGTGAAGCCGGGTGTGCCGCTGGGGACGAGGATGGCCGACAGTTCCGGGCGACCGCTCTCCTGGCGTCCGGTCACCGCCGTCACTGTCACCAGCTGGGTGATGTCGGTCCCCGAGTTGGTGATGAACTGCTTCGACCCCGTCACGACCCATTCGGAGCCGTCGAGAGTGGCTCGGGTGCGGGTCGCCGCTGCATCGGACCCCGCCTCCGGCTCGGTCAGCCCGAACGCCGCCAGGGCCGTACCCGCCGTCAGCTGCGGAAGCCACTGCTGCTTTTGCTCCTCGGTTCCGCTGCGGTAGATCGGCATCGCGCCGAGTCCGACGGCGGCCTCGAGGGTGATCGCGACGGACTGATCGACGCGGGCGAGTTCCTCGAGGGCGATGCAGAGTTCGACGTAGCTCGCACCCTGTCCGCCGTACTCCTCGGGGAAGGGGAGGCCGAACAACCCCATCTCGCCCATGGCCTGGACGATCTCGTAGGGGAAGGTGTGGTCGCGATCGTGCTCATACGAGACCGGCGCGACCACCTCGTCGGCGAAGTCCCGAACCAACTCGCGCAACTGCTGTTGTTCTGGGGTGAAATCCAAGCTCATGACGACACCGTCACCGATCTCCTTCGACCATTTCGGTTAGTGCAAAATAACTGAATCTAAGTTAGTGCGGAACAACTCAACTGTCTATAGTGAACGAATGTCCACTCCCGTCACCTCTCGCGGGCGCGCCAAGGAGCAGCGCCGGCGGGCCCTTCTGGCGGCCGCGGCGAGACTGTTCGCGGATCGCGGATTCAAGCGGGTCTCGCTGGAGGAGCTCGGGTCCGCGGTGGGAGTCAGCGGGCCGGCCGTCTACCGTCACTTCCCCTCGAAACAGGCGGTTCTCGCCGCGTTGCTGGTCGACGTGAGCGAGGGACTCCTCCGTGGCGGCCAAGCCGTCGTCGACCTGGGAGGAGGCGCCGACGCGACCCTCGACGACCTCATCGCTTTCCATGTCGACTTCGCCGTGACGCAGCCCGACGTGATCCGCGTGCAGGATCGCGACCTCGAGAGCCTCGAAGGCTCCGATCGACACGCGGTGCGATCGCTCCAACGCCGCTACGTGGAACTGTGGGTCCGCGTTCTCGGAGGGGTGAGACCCGGCGAGTCGGCTCCCGACCTGCGCACACGCGCGCACGCCACGTTCGGGCTGATCAACTCCACCCCGCACAGCGCCGGCCGCTCGCGGGACACTCGCCGCATCCTCGAACAGATGGCGCGGGCGGCGCTTCTCTCCTAGCGGGATGGTTCCGGTTGCCGTCACGAGGGCGCCCGGGTCAGATCAGCGCGAGCGCGAGGCCGGGATCGCGAAGAACGCGGCCGACATCCGCGAGGAACTGCGATCCCTGTTGACCATCGACCACGCGGTGGTCGAACGAGAGGCTGAGCGTGAGGATGTTGCGCAACGCGATCCCGCCCTCGAACTCCCACGGCATCCGGCGCACCGCCCCCAGCGCGAGGATCC
>JALYHS010000294.1 GCA_030776385.1 Actinomycetota bacterium | reverse complement strand
CGGCGCGGCGCTCCTGCGCGCGGAGCACACGCTCAGCGCGGGCGGCATCCCGAGCACTCACCTCGACGCGCACCTGCTCGGGGACTTCGGCTGTCTCGGCCATGATCCGCAACGTCTGCTGGAGCCGAGTGGCGGTGCGCTCGGTGTCGAGGTACTCGCGCCTGGCCATCCAGGTGGGAACGAAGTAGAAGAACCAGAGCAGGGCGGCCACCGCAAGCATGATCGCCGTGCCCGCCCCCGTCAGATCCATACCGACACGTTACGGACGGTTGCGGCTCTCCCCCGCGAGGCGCGCTGCGCAGCAGAAGCCAGTACTTTCGCGAATAGGGCTAGCCCAGTCTGAGGGGCTGCGCCGCCGCGATCCGATCGGCCTCTGGCACGCTGCCGATGCCGGCGGGAACGCCGCCGTCCTTCCAGCGACGGAGCACGCCGGTCGGCAGTTCCTCAACGGTGAGGGCGAAGCAGAAGTGGTCGCGCCAGTCCCCGTTGATGTGGATGAAACGACGCCGCAGACCCTCGTAGCGGTAGCCGAGCTTCTCGACGACCCGCAGCGACGGGGCATTCTCGGGTCGGATGCAGATCTCCATGCGGTGGAGTCCCAGCGAGAAGAGGCAGTGGTCGGTCGCGAGGGCGACGGCCGTCGGGGTCACATTGCGGCCAGCGAACCGCTCGGCGACCCAGTATCCAATGGACGCCGACGAGAGCGAGCCGTAACTCAGCCCCGACACGTTCAGCTGGCCGGCGAACTCGCCCTCGTACTCGACCGCGAACGGCACGCCGAAGCCGGAACGCCAGTTGGAGAGCAGGGAGCGGATGCTGGCCCGCGAGTCGAATCCGATCGGCCCGTGCGGGTTGGTCGCCTCCCAGGTGCGCAGCCAGGCCCGGTTGGAGATCAGCTCCTGCTCGAGGGCACGGCTGTCCCGCAGCCGGATGGGGCGTATCGTGACGCCTCCGTCACGGAGCGTCGGGATGCTCATGGTCATCGTCCGCCAGCGTAGCCGCGAACCGCCTCAGCCACGGTCGGAAGTCGGGACCGAGATCGGCCCGGTCGCTCGCGAGCTGCACGATGGCTTTCAGGTAGTCGAGGCGGTCTCCGGTGTCATAGCGCCGTCCACGGAACACGACGCCGTGCACGCCCCCGCCCCACTGCGGCCCGGTGGCAATCGACTGCAGCGCATCCGTCAACTGGATCTCGCCGCCCTTGCCGGGCTCAGTGCGCTCCAGGACCTCGAAGATCTCGGGGCGCAGAACGTAGCGCCCGATGACGGCGAGGTTGGAGGGCGCGCTGCCGGGGAACGGCTTCTCGACGAGTCCGGTGATCCGCACCACGTCCTCGAGGTCGGTCGGCTCCACCGTCGCGATGCCGTAGAGGTGCGCGACGGCGGGGTCCACCTCGAGGAGGGCGACGACGGTCGTGTTCAGCTGCATCTGGACCTCGAGCATCCGGGTCAACAGCACGTCACGTTCGTCGATGATGTCGTCACCGAGGAGCACCGCGAACGGCTCGTGCCCGACGTGCATTTTGGCGCGGAGCACCGCATGGCCGAGGCCTTTCGGGTCACCCTGGCGCACGTAGTGCACATCGGCCAGATCCGTCGAGTGCCTGACCTTCTCGAGCTTCTCGAGGTCGCCTTTCTTGCGCAGGACATCCTCGAGCTCGCCCACCTTGTCGAAGTGGTTCTCGAGGGCGTTCTTGTTGCGGCCGGTGATCATCAGGACGTCGGTCAGGCCGGCCGCGACGGCCTCCTCCACGACGTACTGGATCGCCGGCTTGTCGACGACGGGGAGCATCTCCTTCGGCATCGCCTTGGTCGCCGGGAGGAAGCGCGTGCCGAGTCCCGCAGCGGGGATGACGGCTTTCGTGATCGAGGTGGCCATGAACATGAGGCTATCGGGTGCATCCTGACCACACCTAGGCGTGCATTTAGACTCTCCCTCGTGGGCGAGGATGTGGATGCCGAGAAGCGCGCGTTGCGTGCCGAACTCCGCGAGCGCCGCCGCATCCGCACCTCGACCGAACGGGCCGCGGACACCGAGGCCCTGACCGCGAATCTGGTGACGTTGACCACCCGGCTGGGGGCGTCATCCGTCGCCGCGTATCTGTCGATGCCCGACGAACCGAACACCCGCGACTTCCTCGACTGGACGCAGCAGAACGGCACGCGGGTGCTCATCCCGGTGTCGCGTGCCGATGGCCTGCTCGACTGGGCGCCGTACGACGGAGCCGCCGAGGACACCGACGTGCTCGGGATGCCGACCCCGACCAGCGAGCTGCTCGGCCCGATCGCGATCAACCGGGTCGACCTGATCCTGGTCCCCGCCGCGACGGTCGACCGCACGGGCATGCGGATGGGCTGGGGCATGGGGTACTTCGACAAGACCCTCGGCTCCATGGAGGCGTGCCCGCCCGTCTATGCTGTGATCTTCGACGAGGAACTCGTCGACTCCGTGCCGCGCGAGCGTCACGACATGCCGGTCGACGGGGTTGTCACTCCGGGCGGCATCATCACGTTCTGAAGGACACTCCCCCATGCCCACATACTCGTACCGCTGCACCGAGTGCGGCGAGGCCTTCGACATCCAGCAGGCGTTCACGGATGATTCGCTCACCGTGTGTCCGAACTGCGGCGGCAAGCTGCGCAAAGTCTTCAACGCGGTGGGGGTGAGCTTCACCGGATCCGGCTTCTACCGGAACGACTCACGCGCGCCCGTGCCGGCGGAGGGCGGTTCGGGGTCCGGATCCAGCTCGTCCGACTCCTCGTCGTCACCCGCGCCGGCTACCCCGAAATCCGACTCCGCTCCGAGCACCTCATCCCCGGCCCCGGCCGCGGCCGCGCCCGCGACCACGAAGAAGAAGGAGTAGCACCATGATTCAGGGATTCAAGGAGTTCATCCTCCGCGGGAACGTCATCGACCTCGCCGTCGCGGTCGTCATCGGCGCCGCGTTCACCGCGGTCGTGACGGGCCTTGTCACCGGCATCTTCAATCCGGTCATCTCGCTGCTGTTCGATTCGGGCGAGATCGCGAAGGCCGGCATCGTGCTGAAGGCAGCAAACGGCGGCACGCCGGCGGTCGTCCTCTCGTTCGGGCTCGTGATCGCGGCGGTCATCCAGTTCGTGCTCGTCGCGGTCGTCGTCTACTTCGCGCTCATCGTGCCGATGAACTACGTGAAGACGTTGCAGGCGAAGCGGGCCGGCGTGCAACCGGAGGCGCCTGCCGGTCCCACCGACACCGAGCTGCTGATCGAGATCCGCGACCTGCTCGCGGCGCAGAACCGGCGGTAGTTCCGGCGGTCGGTCGGCAGCGTCCGGTCGGGTAATCGCGCTCAGCCGCAATCCTTGTTCGACGCCTCCGGCCGCTTCCCGCCACCGCCGGCCACCTCCGGCCGCTTCCCGCCGCCTCCGGCCGCTTCCCCAGCGCGTACCAGCGCGGCTCCCGGCGGATGAGCGATCCACGGGGGCGCCCTGGGGGTCGGCGCCGCGGTGATCCGCCGGAAGCCGCGGCACGGACGGCCCGGTCAGTAGTGCGGCGGCTTGTCGGAGCGCATCCGGTCGTCGTTCTCGTGAGACGGATGC
>JALYHS010000293.1 GCA_030776385.1 Actinomycetota bacterium | reverse complement strand
CACTGGCATAGCGCCATCAATCAGGGTCGCTCGGCAGCTCGAACGCTCCTGTTCGGTGAAAGCATTCCCGATCAGGCTGAAACAGCCTACTTCTGGACCGAGGGATTCGATATCGAGGTGAAGGTCGCTGGCGAGATCCCTAATGGCACGACTCCGATTGTCATTGAAGGGTCTCTGAACGAACGCAGCGCCATCCTTCAATGGCGCGATCACACGGGTCCAGTCGCGGCCGCGTCCATTAACAAGCGCATGCCGCTGGTCAAACTCAAGCGTCTCGCCGGAGCGCTTCCTACCCACCTGATTGAGGCACAAGCATGACTACCACCATTCCAGTTTCGTCCATCGACCTCTATTCGGACGAACTCATCCGAGAGCCATATCAGGCGTACGCCGAGCTCAGAGAACTCGGGCCGGTGGTTTGGCTCGAAGCGTCACAGGCGTGGGCCATCACGCGCTACAAAGAGGTGCGGGCCGCGACCGAGAACTGGGAGGTATTTTCTTCCGCCGAGGGCGTCAGCCTCACGCCATTCACCAACGAAACGATTCGTGGGACCACGATCGCCAGTGACCCCCCTCTTCACGATCACCTGCGATCGGTAATCGGAGAACGGCTCACGCCGCGTGCTCTCCGGCCGATGCACCAACCCATTCAGGATGTCGCCGATGAGTTGGTCGCTCGCCTCGTGGCGAAGGGCTCATTCGACGCGGTATCAGATCTCGCACGAGAACTTCCGATGAAGATCGTTCCTGATTTTGCGGGATGGCCGAAAGAAAGCCGGGAACACCTGTTGCCCTGGGCTGCTGCGGCGTTTGACACCATGGGGCCGGACAATGAGCGCTGCGCGAATGCCATGGACGCTCGACGCTCGATGTTCGACTATTCGATCAGCCTGGCGGAATCTCGCGATCTCCTCCCAGGTAGCCTGGGCGCGGGAATCCTTGACGCAGTCGACAGCGGTCAGATCGAGGCTCAACAATGCCCGGCACTGCTCCTCGACTACCTCGCACCCGCTCTCGACACCACGATCAGCTCGGTCGGAAGCGCAGTATGGCTCTTTAGCCGTTACCCGGACCAGTGGGATGCCGTTCGTGCTGATCCGACGCTCATTCCGAACGCATACAACGAAGTCGTCAGAATGGAATCGCCAGTGCGCGGCTTTTCGCGCGTCACGACCGAGGACGCTTTAGTCGATGGCAGCGTCATCCCGCGGGGCGAGCGCGTCGTGTTGCTTTGGGCGTCTGCGAACCGAGACGATCGTCAGTTCCCTAACGCGGACACTTTCGACGTCTTCCGTTCCAATGCCAACTCCCACGTCGGGTTCGGCTACGGCGTTCACGGCTGTGCCGGCCAAGGACTCGCCCGGGTGGAAGGTCACGCAATCATTACCGCACTTTCACGCTCCGTCGCCCGTTTTGACGCTGGAACGCCTGTGCTAGCCATGAACAACGTGATCCGTGCCCTCGCCTCGCTGCCGGTAACGGTCACCCCGGCCTAAAAGCACCACCGCGAACACTCTCTCGAGAATCACCGGACACACCCACGTTTTTGTTGTGCGCTCAAACAGCCGCACTCCGAATATCACCACCTGATCACAAAGTTCCAGCCCTATTGCGTGTCCAACGCATTATGCATAGTATTTTGGCAACTTGCGGCGTGGAACATCGAGGTTCTCGTCGATACCGAGAAATGAACCAGGAGAAATTTATGGTCAATCCAAATATCGGATGGTCGACGAGCGGGCGACCGCGGCGGGCACATCTCGTTGGAGCAGCAGCAGTCGTCCTCCTTGCTGCCCTAACCGGGTGCAGCAGCAGTGCAGCCGGCGGTGGCACTCCTACGTCAACAGCATCCTCTACGAAGGCTCTGAAGCTGGCATACCTGCCCTTTTCGATCGCCAACAGCTACGAGGCGCCCATGCAGGCAGCGGCAACGGCGGCGGCGACGGCCAACAATGCGACCCTGACGGTGCTGGCGGCCGACAATGACCCGCAGAAGCAGTATGCGCAACTGCAGACGGTCATCAGCTCCGGCCAGTACGACGGGATTATCGTGCAGCCAATCCTCAGCACCGGACTCACGACTCTCGTCAACCAAGCCATCGCCCAGAAGATGAAAGTCGTGACGATGGACCAGATCCTGGGCCCAGACCTCACCACTTCCGAAATCCAGGTCAAGGGCCTGTCGGGAAGCGTCGTCTTCAATCCCTCGGTCCTTGGCACCAAGTTCGGCAAGCTCGTTGTGAGCGCGTGCGCCAGCAAGAACCTGGACCCGTGCAACGTCGGGTACATGTACGACCTCAAGGCATCGTCGCTCGACGTGGCGATCCATGACTCCTTCATGAAGGCGATCGCCGGATCACCGGTGAAGATCGTCGGCGAGGGCGAAGATTTCTACACGCCGAGCAAGGGATTGTCCGCCACCCAGAACTTGCTGCAAGCCAACCCGAATATCAACCTGATTGCGGCGTCCGACCAGGGTATCGAAGGGGCGGTTCAGGCCGTCTCTTCGGCCGGGAAAGCCGGGAAAGTGCTCCTTGTCGGGTACGGCGGAAGCGTTGCCGGGATCGACGGGGTCAAGGCGGGCACCTGGTTCGGCACAATCGCACAGCTACCTGCAACGGAAGGGAAGGGCGCAGTCAACGCGCTCGTGAAGGCTATCCGCACTTCAACGGTCACCCCGGGCAGCGATCCGAGCGCGAACGCCCCTGACGGAGGCGTCATCACTTCGACGAACGTGTCCAAGTTCACGGGCGAATGGCCCGGCTGATCCATGTCTGATGGCAGCCGCCGAGGGTTGCTCGACCTCATCGACATCTCGAAGTCATACGGCCCGCTGCGCGCTCTCTCCGACATCTCCGTGACAATCGAACGCGGTTCGATTCACGCCCTTGTCGGAGAGAACGGCGCCGGGAAGTCGACGCTGGGCAAGATAATCGCCGGAGTTATCAGCCCGGATACTGGGAGACTGCTCCTCGCCGGCGAGGAAGTAACCCTGACCACTCCCCGGCGAGCCCTGGACCATGGGATTGCCGCCGTCGCCCAGGAGCTGTCCATCGTTGATTCGCTCACCATCGCGCAGAACGTTTTCCTTGGAGCAGAGCCTAAGACTCTGGGATTCATCCGCAGGCGAGAGTTGCGCGATCGCTTCAACCGCCTGGCGTCGAGCGTCGGATTCGCTCTTTCGCCCGACACCCTGGCCGGAGAGCTGCGAATCGCGGAAAAGCAACAGGTCGAGATCCTGAGGGCACTCGCCCGGCGAGCCCGGCTCTTAGTCCTCGACGAGCCGACAGCGGCGCTCAGCGGCGCCGATATCGTGCAGTTCCACGCAACACTGAAGTCGCTCTCGGGCCAGGGAACCACGATCGTGCTCGTGTCTCACTTTCTCGAAGAGGTTCTGGATCTGGCCGACGAAGTGACAGTGCTTCGCGATGGACAGCTGGTCCGCACCGCCCCGTCGCACACCGAGACCAAGGAGTCGTTGATCCAAGGCATGCTCGGCCGGTCCCTGTCATCTGCCTATCCGCAGCAACAACTGCCGGACCCGGACGCCGACGTTGTTCTTTCAGTGCGGGATCTTTCGGCCCCAGGCATCCAGGGAGTGAGTTTTGATATTCACGCTGGCGAAATTGTCGGCCTTGCGGGTCTCGTCGGTTCCGGCCGATCAGAAGTCGCCCATGCAGTCAGCGGGGCAGCTCGACGACGAAGTGGGTCCGTCACGCTGCAGGGTGGCGTCGCCCTGGCGCCGGACGTCTCTGGTGCGTTAAGGGCTGGGGTCGTGATGATCGCCGAGTCGCGTAAAGAACAGGGCCTGTTCCTGAGGCGATCGGTCAGCGAAAACATCGTGCTCGCGAGTCTCGCGCAGCTCGGTAAGGGCGGATTCATTCGGCGCCGGCTGGAGGCATCAGTCGTCGAGCGCGCGCTCCATCGAGTCGGCGTTCGTCCGAGCGCTGCCGGTCTTCTCTCAGAAATGCTGTCGGGCGGCAACCAGCAGAAGATTCTCTTTGCGCGGGCGTTGCTGTCTTCCCCGAAAGTTCTCGTCGCCGATGAACCAACCAGGGGCATAGACATCGGGTCGAAGCGGGCAATCTACGACCTGGTCGTGTCGCTTGCTGCAGAAGGCGCTGGTGTGCTGCTGGTCTCTTCGGACCTCGAAGAGGTCATGGGGATGGCACATCGAGTACTCGTGATGCGCGGAGGCCGTCTCGTCGCCATTTTGCAGGGGGAAGAACTTACCGAGCGGGCCGTCGTGGCCGCTTCATTTGGTGACGTACCGACCGAGAAGGTGCTGTGAAGATGACGGGCATAACAGATACTCAGTCTCAGGAGGGTATCGAGACGGCGTCAGGAGCGGCGCGCATCGTTCACTCGATCACGTCACGAGTGCGCATCGTCGGTCCGCTGATCCCTTTCGCACTCCTCTTCGTCGCGTTGTCGATTGCAAGTGGACCGTTCTTCACATCCGTCAATCTGCTCAACATCCTCGATCAGCAGTCGTCGATCCTCATCATCGCGGTGGCGGGCACACTCGTGCTGATTTCGGGGGGTATCGATCTCTCTGTGGGCGCCATCTATGGGCTTGCCAGCGTCGTCTCAGCCGAGATTGCTCTGTCTCAACCGCCAGCCGTCGCCGTTCTGGTCGGTGTTCTCGTTGGGTTGCTTGCTGGCCTGGTCAACGGAGTGGTCGCGACTCTCCTACGAATCAATCCCCTCATCGCCACACTCGCCATGTCGTTTGTTCTGGCGGGAGCGGCGAACCTGGTGACAAAGGGCAACCTCGTCGTGCTCTCGGGCAAACCCGACTTCGGAGCGCTCGCCCTGACCGATTTTCTCGGCGTTCGCACGTCGATCTGGATCATGCTGATTGTGGTAATCATCGTCGGCGTTCTGCTGAGCAGGACCTCGGTCGGCCGCTATTTCTATGCGGTCGGCGGCAACCGGGAAGCTGCTCGCCTGTCCGGGATTCGGGTGAACGGGATACGCATTCTCGCATTCGTTCTTTCAGGCGGCGCGGCTGCGCTCGGAGGGATCATCGATACTTCCCGTGTGCTGAGCGCGCAGGCGACGTCTGAGCAGACGCTGACTTTCACTGTGCTCGCAGGCATCGTGGTGG
>JALYHS010000292.1 GCA_030776385.1 Actinomycetota bacterium | reverse complement strand
AGACCACACCGTGCATCCGGACCAGGATCACGTGGAACGCCACGATCGCGGCGACTCCGAGCGGGAGCAGTACGACGTGCCAGGTGAACATCTGGCCGAGGTTGGCCACGTTGAACCAGGCTCCGATTCCGGACGCGTTCAGGGCATCCTTCGCCTCGAACGAGACCCATTGGGATTCGAAGTTGGTCTGCAGCAGGTACCCGGTGAACGCGGCTCCGATCGACACCGCGAAGGCGACGACGCCGGTGATCCAGGTGAGAATCCGGCCGCCCCGCCAGGAGGCCATCCAGAACTTGCCCCACAGGTGCACGACCATGAAGAGGAAGAAGAACTCGACGCTCCACAGGTGGGTGCTGTTGACGAAGTGACCGAGCGAGGAGACGTGCCACCAACTCGGGCCGTTCAGGCTGAGCACGAGGCCGGAGACGATGATGATCGCGAGGGAGGCGATCGCGCCCATCCCGAACACGTAGATCCACGAGGCGACATAGCTCGGCTGGCTTTCGGGCAGCAGCTTGTCGGGCGGCAGGATCCTGAGCGCCCAGCGCCGTGCCCGGCCCGTCCAAGTGGAGAAGGCTTCGACCTCGTCCGGGCTCGTGCCCTCGACGCTGCCGGCGGGCGTGCCGGTCGGCGGGCCTGCGGGCTCGGCGGCGGGCTCGGAAGCTGGCCCGATCACCGGCGGCTTCTCGATGATGCTCATCAGCGCTTCCGTCCCGTCGGGAACGGCAGCACGAGCGCAAGCACGAAGAGCACGACCATCGCGGCGATCACGAGGAAGTTGCCGAGCTGAATGGTGAATGCACCCCAGCCCAGATAGATCGTGCCGCCCCCAGCGGCGGCGAGAGCGAGAAGCGGAACCATGACGTCCTCCAGTTCGATGTCCTGGAGAAAACGCTAGGGATGGGATGTCCGCCGGGTCAGAGTCGAACGTCCCGTGGCACGCTCAGTCGGAGGTGGATGTCGCGGCCGCCTGCTCGGCAACGAATGCCAGTGACTCGGCGGCCAGCACGCTCCAGTCGGACTCCGGAGTCGCCACCGCCCACTCGCGCATGACGCGCCCGGCGCCGCTGCGGAACTCGCCGGCGTCCCCGAGTCGGATGAGCTGGCCGACGCGCTCCTCGCTCACCTTGATGAGTAGCCCGCGGGGACCGGCAGAGGCGAACAGTTTCCCGTCGACCATCAGCGACATCCGGCCGAATGCGCGGTCGAGAGTAACGCCCGGCTCGCCGAGGAACTCGGCGGTCAACGCCTCCCAGCGGAGCTCGATCGGGTCGCTCATGCCGGAGTCCCTGACGGCTGGTAGCTCAGGCCGGGGATGAGGCCGAGCGCGCGGAGCATGAGCTCCGATCCGTCGAACGACTGCGAGTAGCAGTACCAGCCGGGCCCGTTGCCGCCCCAGGGCTGGAATCGAGCGATCGCGCCGGTGGCTTCGACGTCACCGGCGCGCACGACAATGCGGCACGCGGCATCCGCTGTCTGCATCTGCACCCCGATCGTGTAGATGACACCGGGGAGCACGAGGGCGACCACGCCGATGACGATGACCACCCGCAGGAGCTTGACGGTCATCGGATGCCGCACCGAGCGTCCCTCGCTGGGCACATACCCGGCGAGCTCCGGGTGGTACTCGTCGTCGATCATGGTCCTCCCAGTCTCCCACGCTGTCTTCCGGCGTAGCGTTCGTGCATGGAATCGGACGCCGAATCGCAACTTCTGGCCCGGCTGACGCAGGGGGTGGGTCTCCATTCCGGCCCTCTGGAGATGAGCGGGGAACCGACTCTCGAGTCCTGGTATCCGGTGTCCGAACTCGCGGCCAGTGCGGTGGGTGTCGCCGGTCTTGCCGCGGCCGAACTGAGCGATGCACTCGGTTTCGGAGGTGGCCCGGTGAGAGTGGATCGAGCGCTGGCCGACGCCTGGTTCGGTGCGGCGTTGCGTCCGATCGGCTGGGAACTGCCGTCCCCCTGGGACCCGATCGCGGGAGACTACCGAGCGCACGACGTGTGGATCCGGTTGCACACCAACGCCCCGAATCACCGCATGGCCGCTTTGCGCGTTCTGGGGACGGAGGCCGAACGCGATGCCGTCGCGCGCGCCGTTTCGGGATGGGATGCCCTCGAGCTCGAGAACGCCGTGGTCGCGGAGGGCGGCTGCGCGGCTGAGCTTCGGACCCCCGAGGAGTGGGCGCTGCATCCGCAGGGTGCTGCGGTGGCAGCAGAGCCTCTCGTGAATATCCAGCGCACGAACGCGGATGCCGCGGCCACACTCTGGGCACCGACTGCGGCGTCACCGCTCGCGGGACTCCGCGTGCTCGACCTCACTCGCGTCCTTGCTGGCCCGGTCGCGACTCGCTTTCTCGCCGGGCTCGGTGCCGAGGTGCTCCGCATCGATCCGCTCGACTGGGACGAGCCGGCGATCGTGCCGGAGATGACGCTCGGCAAGCGAACGGCGCGGCTCGACGCCCGCGATCCGGGTGGGCTCGCGCGGCTCGAGGAGCTGCTGGCGGAGGCCGACGTGCTGGTGAGTGGATACCGATCGGATGCGCTCGAGCGACTCGGGTTGGGCGAGGAGGTGCGCCGCGGCATCCGGCCCGGATTGGTCGATGTGTCGTTGGATGCGTATGGTCACACCGGACCATGGGCCGACCGCCGCGGGTTCGACAGCCTGGTGCAGATGTCGAGCGGTATCGCGGGCGCCGGATTGTTCGCGCGATCCACCGAGCGCACGACCCCGCTTCCGGTGCAGGCGCTCGACCACGCAACCGGATACTTGGTGGCCGCTGCCGTTCTCGCGGCTCTCCGCGATCGTGTGCGAGACGGCCGGGGCACGCGTTCGCGGCTCTCGCTTGCGCGCACGGCGGTCGAGTTGCAGAACGCTCGAGGATTCGCGACCGCGGCGAGGGGGGCCGCGCCGAACCTGCCCGACACGGCGATCGGCACGCACTGGGGCCCCGCATCGCTCCTGGACTCCCCGGTTCGTTGGCCGTCCACCGGCTTGCGCTGGGATCGTCCGCCGCGCCCGCTCGGCTCGGATCCGGCGAGTTGGTCCTAGTCCCACTCGACGGTGCGGCCCGCCTGCGCGATGGCATCCGCCATGTACTTCACCCCGCGGGAGGAGGCGTAGCCACCGTCGACGGAGATCTCCGCTCCCGTGACGTAGGAGGCGGCATCGGAGAGCAGGAAGGCCACCACCGCGGCCACCTCCTCCGCCTGCCCGGTGCGCTCCAGGGGCGTGAGAGCCAGCTGAGCGCTCGTCATCGCAGCTGGAGCGGATGCCGTCATCGGCGTCTCGATGTAGCCGGGGTTCACGAGATTGGTCCGGATGCCGCGGGGCCCGAACTCGGTGGCTGCGACGCCACTCAGCCCGCGCAGCCCCCACTTGCTCGCCGTGTAGGCCGCCGGATAGTGCGGGGTGAGAGCGGCCGCGGAACCGATGTTGACGATCGACGATCCGGCGCTCATCAGGGGCAGCATCGCCTGGATGCCGAGCATCGGCCCGGTCAGATTGATCGCGACGACGCGGTTCCAGTCCGCGAGGTCGAGTTCGCCGAGCCGACTCCTGAGGGTGACGCCTGCATTGTTGACGAGGCCCTGAACGCCCGTGCCTCGCGTGCCGAGCCACTCCGCCAGCTCCGCCCATCCGGTCTCGGAACTGACGTCCAGCCGGCGGTACTCGATCGAGCCGGGGAGACCGTGGTCGAGCAGTTCGCTCGGCGCGTTCTCGGTCAGGTCGGCAGCCACCACCTGCGCACCGCCGGCCGCCAAGACGAGGCTGGCCGCAATCCCCTGTCCGCCCGCGCCGCCGGTGACGACGATGGTCTTGCCCGCGAGGCCCGGGAGCACGAGCGGGGTCGTCATGCCTCGCTCCTGCTCCGGTTCCGAGGGCGGCTGCGCGCCGGTGCCACCGGGGGAAGCGTCGGGCCTGCGACGACACGGTTTTCGATCGCGCCGATCCCTTCGACCTCCATCCGCACCACGTCGCCGGGCTGCAGCGACGGCGGATTGTGCGGGTCGGCGTTTCGACCCCACCATTCGGCGAGGCATCCGCTGCCCGTCGTCCCGCTGCCGAGAAGGTCGCCGGGCAGCACACGGGAGTTGCGGGAGGCGTAGGAGACCAACTCGGCGAATGGCCAGCCCATGTTCGAGAGCAGATCCTGCCCGTACGGCACCCCGTTGATCGACACCGAGAGGGAGATCGGGAGAAAACCTTCGTCGTCGTGCAGTGCCTCGAACTCATCGGCGGTGACGATCCACGGCCCGATGGTGTTCGCGAAGTCCTTGCCCTTGCAGGGCCCGAGGTTGACGCGCATCTCCCGGCGCTGCAGATCGCGTGCAGACCAGTCGTTGAGGATCGTGTAGCCGAAGATGTGCCCGCGGGCTGCGTCCGGCGTCAGGTCTCGGCCGTCGCTGCCCTCGACGGCGCCGATGATGGCGGCGAGTTCCAACTCGAAGTCGAGGGCCGCGCTTCCCGAAGGGGCGGCGATCTCGTCGCCGGTGGCGCGCAACGTGTGCGGGTTGGTGAAGTAGAAGGTGGGCGCGTGGTACCACTCCTCACCGACCTTCGTCTCGCCCGAGACGCTTTGCACGACCCCCTCGACGTGCTCTTCGAAGGCGACGAAGTCGCGCATCGCCGGAGGCTGGATGGGGGGAAGCAGCACGACGTCGCGCAGCGGAAGACCGCCGCCCGCGGCGATCGTGCGCGCGCCGAGTTCGAGGGTGGCGGCGAGACCCTGCTGAGTCAGCTCGAGAGTCGTCGCGCCGGCGGCGAGCGGGAAGACCAGCTCGCCATCGACGAATCCGGCGCGTGTCTCCCCGTGCAGGCGGAAGGTCGCGATCCTCATCGTGCGACACCCAGGCCGAGCCGCGCGGCGTTGCCCGAGGCGACGGCGGTGGCGGCGGCATCCGGCAACTCCGCGGCGACGATGCGTTCGACCGGGTCGGCCACCCCCATGTCGAAGGGATAGTCCGACCCCATCAGCACCCGGTCGACACCCACGGCTGCGACGAGCGCTCGCAGGGCATCCGGTGTGTGGACCAGCGAGTCGAAGTACAGTCTGCCGAGATAGCTGGACGGGATGTCGGCGCACCCGCGGGCTTCGGGCCGCACGGTCCAGGCGTGGTCGCTCCTGCCGAGGAAGGTGGGCAGGTATCCGCCGCCGTGGGCCGCGATGAGCGTCAGCCGCGGATGCCGGTCGAGGACCCCCGAGAAGATCAGGTGCGACAGCGCGACGGCGTTCTCCACCGGCTGGCCGACCGTGTTCGACAGGTAGTACCTGTCGAGCCGCTCGTCGAGCGAGCAGCCGAACGGATGCAGGAACACGATCGCCCCCAGCTCGACGGCGCGTGCCCAGAACGGCTCGAGCCGCTCGTCGGACAGTTCCACGCTGTGCTCGACGTGCTGCCCCGGAGCGAAGGATGACAGCTCGACCCCTCGCAGACCGCACTCGGTCACGGCGTGTTCGAGCAGTTCGACCATGAGTTCCGGATGCTGCAGCGGTACCAGCCCGAGACCTTCGAGTCGATCCGACGCCTGCGCCACGACGTCCCGCACCGACTCGTTCGCGAGTCGCGCGACCGCGCGCGCGTGCTCCGCGCCGAGGAACGGGTAGTAGTGGGACGGCGAGGGGGAGAGCAGTTGCAGCTCAACACCGGCAGCGTCCATGTCGCTCAGGCGCCGCGACAGCGAGGTCAGCTGCTCGAAGCGTGCCCCGATCATCGCTCCGGATGCGGCCATCGAGGCGGGGCCGCTTCGTCGGGCCTCCAGCGCCTGGTGGGTCGCGAATCCCACCGGATCGAGCTCGGTGACGGCTCCCTGGAGCGCCGGGAAGATCGCGTGCGCGTGCACGTCGATCGCGCGGGTGACAGCGGGCGAGACGGTCATGCGCGCTCGCCCACCAGCGCCGAGATGCCAGCCATCAGTCCCGGCACGTCGGCGTTCCGCTCGTGGGCAAGCAGCCAGTCGACCATCTGCACGGATGCCGCGACCACCCTCTTGGCGCGCTCGGCCCTGCGAGCCGTGAACGCGGCCCACAGTTCGTCATCCACCGTGTCGGCCGCGAGCAGCAGCTCGGCCAGCACCGCCGCGTCCTCGAGGGACTGCGCGGCACCCTGCGCGAGCGTCGGCGGACAGGAGTGCGCGGCATCCCCGATCAGCACGACCCGCCCGCGGTTCCAGCCGCCGTCGACGAAATGGCTCTCGAAGTAGGTGTAGTTGACGGGCATGTCGTCGGTGATGAGCGGGCGGATGTCGTCCCACGGCCCGTGGTAGGCCTCGCTCAGGCGCCGAAGAGCAGCCGCACGCGCCGGGCCGTCGAGCTCGAAGTTCGCCGGATCGGCCTCGTCGACGATGTACGCGTAGAGCGAGTTCTCGCCGGTCGGACAGTAGCCCGCGATGTAGGACCGACCGCCGTAGTAGAGGTCGGTGCGGGTCACGCTCGCGGGTCGCGGAGTGAAGACGCGCCAGATCGCCATCCCCGTCGGTCGCGGCTCGACATCGATGCCGATCAGGCCGCGCACGCGCGAGTGCAGTCCGTCGGCGCCGACCACCAGGTCGAAGCGCCCGGTCGACCCGTCGGCGAAGGCGGCATCGACTCCCGAGTCGTCCTGGGTGAGTCCGGTGAGCTCGGTGCCAAGTTGCACGGTGGCTCCGGCGGCGATGGCGCGATCGACGAGGATCCGCGCGAGCTCGGGCCGAGGCATCCCGAACGTGGCGGGGAGGTCGGGGCCGCCGGTCTGCGCATCCGGGATCTCGGCGACGACAGTGCCCGCCGGGTCGGGAGCGCGAAGACCGGTGACCCCGAAGCCGTAGCCCTCCGGTTCGACGGTCTCCCACACCCCGAGTTCGCGGAGCACGCGCAGCGCGTTCCCCTGCAGAGTGATTCCCGAACCGAGTGCCCCGACGGCGGGCTTCTGCTCGACGAGCACGACGTTCACGCCTTTCTCGGCGAGCAGGATCGCCGTGGCGGTTCCGGCCACCCCCGCTCCGACGATGAGGACGTTCTGAACTGCTGGCACGGTGACTCTCCTTCGAGGCGGTGACGGGTGGTGCGGCGTTCGTGGGGCGCGAGAGGCGGCCCCTACTTGACCGCGATCGGGTTCACGGGCGCGCCGACCGCTCCGGTGAACGGAATGGGCGCGGCCGTGAGCAGGAAGTCCCAGCGGCCGTCGACGGCGCAGTCGGCGGCGAGGGCATCCAGATCCCACAGCTCGCCGATGAACAGACCCATGTTGGGGATCACGATCTGGTGCAGCGGCTGGAAGGCGTTGTCGAACTCGTTGGGCCGCACCTCGAACCCCCAGGTATCGGTGGCGACGGCGGCGATCTCGTGGGAGTGCAGCCAGCCGGCCGAGGTGAAGGAGAGACCCGCGGCGGGTCCACCCGCGTACTCCTTCCAGCCCTCACGGCGTGCGCGTGCGAGGCGTCCGGTGCGCACGAGCAGGATGTCACCGCGTCCGACGGATGCGCTCGCACCCTGGGCCGCGATCGTCGCGTCGAGGTGCTCGGGAGTGATCGCGAAACCGTCGGGGAGCTCGTCGGCGGTTCCGAGCTCCGCGCCCAGGTGCGCCGCGACATCCAGCAGCACGCCGCGGCTGACGATGGCGGCGGATGCCGTCTCGATTCCGGTGACCTGGTCGCCTTCGCTGGTGACTACCCTTCCGGCCGGGCGTCCGTTCCAGGCGACGGCGTGGTCGAAGATGTGGCCGAGGCCGTCCCACTGGGTGGAGGCCTGCAGGGGCGTGAATACGACGTCGTCCGCTCCGCCGAAGCCGTGCGGGAAGCCCTGCGTCCCGGCCTCAGCATCCAGCCCGGTGTCGAGCATGGTGTGGATCGGGTTGGTGCGCCGCCGCCAGCCGTTCTGCGGGCCGTTGCCGTCGAAGCTCTGCGAGAGGGAGAACGAGGCACCGCGCCTGACGAGCGCGGCGGCCTCGACGCGTTTGGCCTCGTCGATGAAGTTCAGGGTGCCGAGCACATCGTCCTCGCCCCACCGACCCCAGTTGCGATACGCGGCCGCGGCCGACGCGATCGCGCCCTCCGCATCGGAGCGGTCGAGCGGGGCCAGGTGCTTCTCGTCACTCACGCGATCACCTCCGCCACGACGCGGGTGCGCTGCTCACCGAGTCCGGTGATCGTGCTCTCCATCACATCGCCGTCGCGCAGCAGTCTGCCCCAGTGCTGACCGTTGCCCGCGGGGCTTCCCGTCAGCAGCAGGTCGCCGGGCTGCAGTACCACTGTCTGGGATGCCGCCGACACCAGTTCGGCGACGGTGAAGAGCATGTCCTCGGTCGATTCGTCCTGCATCACGTCGCCGTTGAGTCGCAGCGTGAGCTGGAGGGACTGCGGATCCCCGACGAAGGCGCTCGGCACGATCCACGGCCCGACGGGCAGGAAGCCGGGCGCGTTCTTGCCGCGGAACCAGTCGGTGCCGATCTCTGGCATGTCTCGGCGGAACACCAGATCGCGTGTCGTCAAGTCGTTCACGATCGTGTATGCGGCGACGTGATCGAGCGCTTCGGCAGTCGTGACGTGGAATGCGGGGGAGCCGATGACCGCCGCGAGCTCGAGCTCCCAGTCGTGCTTCTGCGAGTACGCGGGCAGCACGACCTCGTCGGTGGGCCCCGCCATCGCCGAGGGGAGGCCGATGAAGAAGTACGGGATGCCGTCGGCCTTGCGGGCATCCATCATGGCGGCGGTCTCCGCGCGCACCTGCTCGACGGTGCGTCCCGCGGCGATCTCGGCGTGGGCCACGGCGAGATCGATGACGTGCTTGCGGTAGTTCGCGCCGGCCTGCAGCACCTGGTGCGGCTCAACGGGCGGGCGCGGGGTCACGGATGCGGTGGGCAACCAGCTGCCGGAAGCGCGCTCCGCGGCGAGGCCGTCGAGCGTCGGGAACGCCGAGTCCCACTGTGCGAGCAACTCACGGGTTGCCGTCGGGGCGGAGGCGTCGGAGAGGCCGAGCGCCGCAGCATCCGCGCGAAGATCGCGAACGGAGTCGCCGACAACGAGGCCGACGAAGCGGCCGGTTACGCCCTCGAAGTAGCCCAGCGCCCAGCGTTCGGGTTCCGTCATTTCGAATGGCTCCTTTGCCGTGCGCTGCGGCGCCGAGAGGGGCGCCACGTTCACTGTCGCAACTCCCACGGTATTCGGCAAGATGATTCTTCTTATAGCTCGTATCGGCGGGGCTGATAATGTTCCGCCATGCCGCTTCGGAACGTCGACTTCAACCTGCTCCCACCCCTTCGCGCCCTTCTCGAGGAGCGCAGCGTGAGCCGAGCGGCGGAGCGGATGCGCATGAGCCAACCGGCGCTCTCGGCGGCGCTCGCCCGACTCCGCCGCCACTTCAACGACGAGCTGCTCCGGCGCAACGGCAACAGCTACGAGCTCACGCCGCTCGGAGTGCAGCTGCTCGAACGCTCCCAGTCCGCCACGCGCGGCATGGAGCGGGTGTTCTCGGCGCAGGCGGAGTTCGACCCCTCGACGAGCACACGCGAGTTCTCGATCTTCAGCTCCGACTACGTCACCTCGCTCATCGGTGGCGCGCTGGCGACGCTCATCGGCGACGCCGCGCCGCGGGTACGGCTGCGCTTCAGCAATGTCAACTCGGCCGTCATCGACAATTTCCGAGACACCGTTCGCGACCACGACGGCGTGCTCGTGCCGCACGGGTATCTCGCCGACCAGAGCCACCTCGACCTGTTTCGTGATCGGTGGGTGTGCATGGTGGCCACGGACAACACCGTGGTGGGGGAGAAACTGACGACGGAGAACCTCTCGGAACTGCCGTGGGTGTACATCTTCGGCGGTCGGGGTGAGTACACGCCGGCCTCGAAGCAGATGGAGCTGCTCGGCATCGAGCCGAAGGTCCAGCTGGTCACCGCGAACTTCTTGGTCGTTCCGGCGCTCGTCGCGGGCAGCAATCGCATCGCGCTCATCCAGGAGCTCTCGGCGCGCCAGCTCCTGTCGCACGGGGGAGTGCGGATCGTCGAGGCGCCGTTCGAGACCGTCCCGCTGGTCGAGGCGTTCTGGTGGGATGCCGTGCACGACCACGATCCCGAGCACATGTGGCTGCGATCGATGCTGACTCGCTCCGCGGAGTTGGCAGGGATGCCGTCGCCGGTATAACTCCTGTTTATTCCTGCTATCAAGGAATCAGCGTTCCCAATACCGCGCCGGGTTGTCACAGTTGTCAGATCGACCAACATCCGGAGGATCAACGATGATCAAGCTGCTGTCTCACCTCTCCCATGTGCGCATCGCCGCTCCCGACCTCGAGGCCTCCGTGCGCTTCTACGAGGAGCAGGTCGGAGTCCGCGTCATCCACCGCGATGACAGTGCCGTCTACCTGCGCACCTGGGGCGACTACTACCAGTACAGCCTCGTCATCGAGAAGGGCGACGAGCCCGCGATGGTCAGCATGGCCTGGCGCACGTCGAGCAATGAGGCCCTCGATGAGGCCGCACGCCGCGTCGAGGCTGCCGGCGTCACCGGCACCTGGAAGGACTCCTCCTTCGGGCACGGGCGTTCGTACACCTTCACCGGCCCCTTCGGTCACACCATGGAGCTGTTCTGGGAGGTCGAGAAGTTCAAGGGCGAGGGCGACTTCGCCTCGATCTACCCCGATCGCCCCGAGCGTCGGAGCAAGCACGCCGTCGCTCCCCGCCAGCTCGACCACGTGACGATCGCCGCCAGCGACGTGGTCGGATTCGCCCAGTGGTACAGCGACGTGCTCGGCTTCCGCATCATGGCGCACACGGTTCTCGAGCACGCGAACATCAACGTCTTCAGCGTGCTGACCACGAACGAGAAGTCGCACGACCTCGGCGTCGTGCTCGACGGCTCCCAGCGTCCTGGGCGCATCAACCACTTCGCGTACTGGGTCGACACCCGCGAAGACCTTCTGCAGGCGGCGGACGTGCTGATGGAGAACGGGACCGACATCGAGTACGGCCCCAGTATCCACGGGATCGGCGAGCAGAACTTCCTCTACTTCCGCGATCCGTCGACCATGCGCGTCGAGGTCAACACCGGGGGCTACCGCAACTACGTTCCCGACTGGGAGGCCAACACCTGGCGTCCCTCGCAGGGCTCGAACA
Organism: Actinomycetota bacterium; assembly: GCA_030776385.1. Taxonomy (GTDB): domain Bacteria; phylum Actinomycetota; class Actinomycetes; order Actinomycetales; family Microbacteriaceae; genus Lysinimonas. Next base: position 349 of record JALYHS010000292.1, on the reverse strand, counting down.
ACTTCTACCGGAACGGCATCATGCCGATGTCGATGACCGAATCGTTCCCGCCGGATGCCGCCCCCAGCGCGACGGAAGAGGGCGTCCACCCCGACACCGAGGCCGAGCTCCTCAACCCGTACGCGGTTCAGGGTCAGGGCTGATCGTGACGTCACTCACCGAGAGCAACCGTTCGGTGATCGAGGCGTTCGCAGAGGTCTTCTACGGCGAGCGGGACCCCCGCCGCGCGTTCGAGACATTTGTGGCCCCCGACTACATCCAGCACAATCCGCGGTTCCCCGACGGGCGCGACGCGGCGATCGACGGTCTCGCCGGGATGTTCACGGCGCAGGGCGCCCGCTTCGACGTG
>JALYHS010000291.1 GCA_030776385.1 Actinomycetota bacterium | reverse complement strand
AGCTGGGCGCGCGCGCGATCCTGGTCAGCGCCATTCACGCCGCCAGGATCTGAGATGGCGGATCTGAGATGGCGGATCTGAGATGGCGGATCTGAGATGACCGTCGTGACCCGCGTCATCCCGTGCCTGGATGTCGCGGCCGGCCGCGTGGTCAAGGGAGTCAACTTCCTCGACCTCCGCGACGCCGGCGACCCGGTCGAACTCGCGCGCCGCTACTACGAGCAGGGTGCGGACGAGGTCACCTTCCTCGACGTCACCGCGACCGTCGAGGATCGGGCGACGATGTACGAGACGGTGACCGCCACCGCCGAGCAGGTCTTCATCCCACTGACGGTCGGCGGGGGAGTGCGCTCGAACGAGGACGTCGCCCGGCTGTTGGCTTCGGGGGCCGACAAGGTCGGCGTCAACAGCGCGGCGATCGCCCGGCCGGCCCTGCTGGGGGAGATCGCCGACCGTTTCGGCGCGCAGGTGCTCGTGCTCTCGCTCGACGTGAAGCGCAGCACTCGCACCGCGAGCGGCTTCGTCGTGACGACCCACGGTGGCCGCACCGAAACCGAGCTCGACGCCCTCGACTGGGCGAAGGAGGCGATCGAACGCGGCGCGGGCGAACTCCTGGTCAACTCGATTGACGCCGACGGGACGAAGAAGGGCTACGACCTCGAGCTGATCGCCGCGGTCAGGCAGCTGAGCTCGGTCCCCGTGATCGCCAGCGGCGGGGCCGGAGCGGTGGGAGACTTTGCCCCGGCGGTCGCGGCCGGCGCAGACGCGGTGCTCGCGGCATCCGTGTTCCACAACGGCGAACTGACTGTGGGAGACGTGAAGGCGGCACTGAGCGCCGACGGGATCGCCGTCCGATGAGAAAGCACGGCCGATGACAGAGCAACTCACCACCGAAACGGTTGGCGCCGTGATCTCGCGCGCCGCATTCGACACGAACGGGCTGCTGCCTGCGGTCATCCAGCAGCACGACTCGCACGAGGTGCTCATGCTGGGCTACATGGATGCCGAGGCGCTCCGTCGCACGCTCACTGAGGGTCGTGTCACCTTCTGGTCGCGCAGCCGTCAGGAGTACTGGCGCAAGGGAGATACCAGCGGCAACGTGCAACTCGTGCGCGGAGCCGCCCTCGATTGCGACGGCGATACGCTGTTGGTCCAGGTCGAGCAGCACGGTCCCGCCTGCCACACCGGAGCCCACGCCTGCTTCGACGTCGATCCGCTCGAACCCTTCACCGGCATCGATTCCTAGGCATCGTTCGAGAGAGGACACCGTGACGACGACCACCCGCGCCGAATTCGACGCGCAGTTCGCCGCCGGCCACCGGGTCGTTCCCGTGTTGCGCGAACTGTTCGCCGACGGGGAGACGCCGATCGGCGTCTATCGCAAACTGGCGATCGGAAAGCCGGGGACCTTTCTGCTCGAATCCGCCGAGCAGGGCGGCATCTGGTCGCGTTTCTCCTTCGTCGGGGTCAGCTCGCTGGGGGTCCTCACTCAGGGCCGAGCGGATGATGGCACCGATCGGGCGGTCTGGCTCGACTACGGCGTGTCCGCCGAGCGGGCTCTCGGCACCGACGCCCCGACGGCTCCTCTCGAGGCGCTCGCCCACCTCTACGCGCGCTGGAGCACTCCGCAGGTGGCAGGACACCCGCCGCTGACCGGCGGCCTCGTCGGGTTCATCGGCTGGGAGGCGGTCCGCCAGCTGGAGCGTCTCCCCGATGTTCCGCCCGCCGATTTCTCGGTGCCGGGTCAGGCTCTGAGTTTCGTCTCCGAGCTGATCGTGCTTGACCACCGTCAGGGTACGGCGACCCTCATCGCGACCGTCCTGAACGACGGCACCGATGCAGCCGACGCGCTCTGGACCACGGCTCAGTCCCAGCTCGACGCGCTGCAGACCGGCATCGCACAGCCGTCCGAGGCGTGGATCGCGGACGTCGACCTCACGATCGGCGCGAACCCGATCCCACGGGTGTCCGCCGCCGAGTACCAGCTGGCCGTCGAGCGCTCCAAGGAATACATCCGTGACGGCGACGTCTTCCAGGTCGTGATCTCGCAGCGCTTCGACCACGAGATCACGGCCGAGCCGATCGACGTCTACCGCGTGCTGCGTGCCCTCAACCCGAGCCCGTACATGTACCTGCTCACCCTCGAGGGTCCTGCGGGTGACTCGTACTCGATCGTCGGCTCCTCGCCCGAGGCGCTCGTCAAGGTGCAGGGCGGTCGCGTGTTCACGCATCCGATCGCGGGATCGCGCCCGCGCGGCGAGACCCCCGAGCGCGACCTCGAGTTGGCCGATGAACTCCTCGCCGACCCGAAGGAACAGGCCGAGCACCTCATGCTCGTCGACCTGGCCCGTAACGACCTCTCGAAGGTCTGCGTGGCCGGATCGGTCGAGGTCACCGAGTTCATGCAGGTGGAGCGGTTCAGCCACATCATGCATCTGGTGTCGAGCGTCGAGGGTGATCTGGCTCCGGATGCCACCTCCATCGATGTCTTCAAGGCCACCTTCCCGGCCGGGACGCTCTCCGGCGCGCCGAAGCCCCGCGCACTCGAGATCATCGACGAGCTGGAGGTCGCCCAACGCGGCGTCTACGGCGGCGTGATCGGCTACTTCGGACTGGCGGGGGATGCCGACCTGGCCATTGCCATCCGCACCGCGACGATCGTCGACGGCCTCGCCCGCGTGCAGGCGGGCGCCGGACTCGTCGCCGACTCGGACCCGGCCACCGAACACCTCGAAGCCCAGAACAAGGCGGCGGCGCCCCTGCGCGCGGTCGCCATCGCCAACGCCATGCGGAGGCTCGGGTGACCGGCGGTCGCCTCAAGATGTTCTCGCTCCTCGGGATCGTCCTTCTGGCGGCACTGGTCTTCACGGCGTGGTCGCAGAACTGGTTCACGCTGACGGTGCAGCAGAAGCCCTTCGCCGTGGCCGGGAGCGTTGCCGGTTCTGCGTTGGCGCCGATCGCCCTGGCGTCGCTGGCGCTGCTGGCGGCGCTTGCCATCGCCGGACCGTTCTTCCGGGTGGTGCTCGGGGTATTGCTCGCACTCCTGGGCGTCTGCGTCGTCGTGGTCTCCGCTTTCGCGATCGCGAATCCGGTAGTCGCCGCCACCGCGGCGATCACGAAGACGACGGGGGTCGCCGGCGCGATATCCGTCCAGAAACTCGTGACCGCGACATCCATGACCGCCTGGCCGATCGTCGCCATCGTTCTCGGAGTGCTCCTGGCCCTGCTGGGACTGGCGATCGCCCCGACCGCGCGCTCCTGGCCGGAGTCGGGTCGCAAATACACGCGCTCGCGTCTGGTGACCGCCGATGCCGATGAACCGGATCCGGTGCAGGAGTGGGACGCGCTCAGCCAGGGCGACGACCCGACGCGGCGCTGACCGGCGCACAGACCGAAGCGCTGACCGGCGCACTGACCGGCGCGGTGCCGACCCGTGGCGCTGACCCGACCCCCCGCGCACGCCCCGCTACACTGGAAGCACTCGATCAGAAGGAGCAGCAGTGAGCGACGAGACCGAGCCCGGTGAGGGCAACTCGCCCGCAGCCTGGGTCGCCGTGATCATCATGCTGGTTGCGATCGCAGGCGGCACACTGGCGTTCTGGTTCGACGTGCCGTGGCTGGTCTGGACCTTCGCGGGTCTCGTGGTCGTTGGCGCGATCGTCGGGGGTATCCTCCGCCGGATGGGCTACGGCGTGAACGGCCCCCGCTACGTTCCGAAGGTGCATTCCTAGAGTGCTCTCCGATCTCGTTGCCGGAGCCGTGGCCGACGCTTCGGAACGGCGCGCTGCACGAGGTTTCGACCTGGTCGAAGCCGACGCCCTCGCGCGTCCCGCCGCCCTGGACGCCGTGGCCGCTCTCGCACCCGCCGAACGCGTCAAGATCATCGCCGAGGTCAAGCGCGCCAGCCCCTCGCGCGGCCCTCTCGCCGAGATCACGGATCCGGCATCCCTCGCCGTTTCGTACCAGACCGGTGGGGCGAGCGCGATCAGCGTTCTCACCGAGCAGCGCAGGTTCCTGGGTTCGCTCGCCGATCTCGAGGCCGTTCGCGCCGCCGTTGACGTGCCAGTGCTCCGCAAGGATTTCATCGCCGACCCGTACCAGGTGTTCGAGGCGCGAGCGGCGGGCGCCGACCTGGTCCTGCTGATCGTGGCGGCGCTCGAACAGCATCAGCTCGCCGAGTTGCACGCGTTGATCCGCGAGCTCGGTATGACCGCCCTCGTCGAGACGCACTCCGCCGACGAGGTCGAACGGGCGCTCGACGTCGGCGCATCAGTCGTGGGCGTCAACGCGCGCGACCTCAGTACCTTCGAACTCGACCGCGACCTCTTCGGGTCGCTGGCGGGCAGCATTCCCTCGGGCGTCATCCGGATCGCGGAATCGGCTGTCAAAGACCCGGCCGACGTCGCGCACTACCGCGCGTCGGGGGCCGACGTGGTGCTGGTGGGGGAGGCGCTCGTCACCGGGGGGGATCCGGTCGCGA
>JALYHS010000290.1 GCA_030776385.1 Actinomycetota bacterium | reverse complement strand
CTCGACAGGCTCGACCAGCGAGTCGGTCTCGACAGGCTCGACCAGCGGGTCGGTCTCGACAGGCTCGACCAGCGAACGCGGCTCGACCAGCGGGTCGGTCTCGACAGGCTCGACCAGCGGCCACCTTCTGACCCGTCCATAAGGAGCTCTCATGGCATACGTACTCACCGATCACCAGTACGGCAAAGCCGAGAACCGGATGGTGCGGTTCTACAAGGATCTGCCCCGCCACGAGATCCACGACCTCAACGTCACCACCGCCCTGCGCGGCGACTTCGAGGAGGCGTACCTGACGGGCGACCAGTCGAAGATCCTGCCGACGGACACGCAGAAGAACACCGCGTTCTCGTACACGAAGGAGAAGGGCGTCCCCGCGATCGAGGAGTACGGGCTGCACCTCGCCCGGCACTTCGTGCACGACGTGGTGCCGGTGTCGGGGGCGCGGGTCGAGATCGAGGAGTTCCTCTGGGAGCGCGCGATCGTGGACGGCGCCGAGCACGACTTCACCTGGCTGCGAAAGGGGCAGGAGATCCGCACCTCGGCGATCACCGTGGATGCGGGTGGCGAATACGTGATCTCGGGGTTCAAAGACCTGGTCATTCTCAAGTCCACAGGTTCCGAGTTCGCCGGATTCCTCAGCGACGAGTACACGACGCTGCAGGAGACGCACGATCGGGTCATGGCGACGGCGCTCGACGTGAAGTGGCGCTACGGCGGCATCGGCGACGGGTCATCCGTCGACTGGAACGCGATCTACGGCTCCGCCAAGGCGATCATGGTGAAGGAGTTCGCGACCCTGCAGTCGCTTGCCCTGCAGCAGACCCTCTGGCACATGGGCACCGCCGTCATGGATGCGCATCCGGAGATCGTCGAGATGAAGCTCAAGGCGCCGAACAGGCACCACTTCGACTACGACATCTCGCGGTTCGGAGTCGAGCAGCATGGCGAGGTGTACCACGCGGACGACCGCCCGTACGGGCTGATCGAGGCGACCATCGCGCGGGATGACGCGCCCCCCGCAGGCGAGGCGTGGAAGTTCTCGGCGGGGACGGCGTGAGCCGATGGCATCCGGAGGAATTGAGACATCGGATGACGCGGCTCACCTCGCCAGGGCGATCGCGTTGGCGGTCGAGAACGTGGCGGCGGGCGGCGGACCGTTCGGCGCCCTGATCGTCGGACCGGACGGCGCCGTCCTGGCCGAGGGCCAGAACCGCGTCACCCGCGACCTCGACCCGACCGCGCACGCCGAGGTGGTGGCGATCCGTCGCGCGTGCACCGCCGTCGGCTCGTTCACCCTCGCCGGTGGGACCCTCTACACCTCGTGCGAGCCGTGTCCGCTCTGCCTCTCGGCGGCGCTCTGGGCACGGGTGGATCGCGTGGTGTTCGCGGCGGATCGTCACGACGCGGCGCGCGGCGGATTCGATGACCGCGAGTTCTACGAGCTGTTCGAGCAGCCCCGGGACGTGTGGCACATCCCGATCGACTCCGTGCGCACCCCGGACGCCGCCGCCCCGTTCGACGCATGGCTCGCGCAGGAGGCCCGCACGGACTACTGAACCCGATGCGGCGCCCGTACTCCACCGTCGGAGGATGACGGTCGACCAGATCGCGCAGCGATACCGGACATTCGCCGAGCTCGAGGCGCACGGGAGTTCCGCCGTGTTCGAGGAGTGGGCGCTCGGAGTTGCCGGCGATCTTGGGATCCTCGCAAGACCCGACCTCGTGCCCCGCAACAAGCAGCAGCCGAACCTGGTGTTCGCGGCATCCCGTTGGGCTTGGTGCCATTCGCCAAAGTCCCCTAGTGCGCCGCCGCCGCGACTGGCGGAGTTCTGCGACTCGAGTGGCGGCTCTAGCTGCCGCGGTAGGTCGAGTAGCCGAACGCGCTCAGCAGCAGCGGCACGTGGAAGTGCTCGTCGGGGTCGAGGATCTCGAAGTCGATCGTCACGCGTGGGTAGAACGTCTCGAGCTCGATGAGCTCGTAGTAGCGCGCCGTGTCGAACACGATCGTGTACGTGCCGGCGGGCAGCTCCTCGGGGCCGAGTTCCTTGACCCGCCCGTCGGCGTCCGTCTGCTTCTGAGCCAGGATCGCACCTTCAGCATTCTTCAACGTCACGGGGATGCCGGCTGCTGGCATCCCGTGCGCGGTATCGAGGATGTGCGTGGTCACCTTGCTCACAGGGAGTCCTCTTTCGAGCCGAAGGTGGCGGCGAGGCGCAGCAGGGCGATCTCCCGCAGCTGCTCGCCGACGATGGCGAGCTCGGTCTCGTTGTCGAGGGTGAGCCGGCGGTCGAGTTCGTGCAGGATCTCGGCGCGCGTCCGACCGGCGGCACGGATCAGGAAGACCCGGTCGAAACGAGCCTCGTATGCGGCGTTGCCCGCGGCGATCGCGGCGGTGAGCTCGGCGTCATCCTCGTCGGAGCTGTGCCCAAGACCGGCCTGCTCGTGACGGCTGTGCACGGCGGCCGCTCCAGTTCCTGCCGCCTTCTCGCCAATCCGCGGATGGTGCGCCATCGCCTGGTCGATCTCGCCCGGGCTGAGCGGGGTGGCGGCCGCCCGCGCGGCGTGCAGCAGCTCGTCGAGGCTCTCGAACGGACTCTGAGCTTCGAGTTCCTCGACCCATCGCGGAACACTGAGCGCCGCCTCGAGACCCTCGCGCAGCTCGCTCTCGGTGGCCTCGATCATGTGCTCAACTGTAGCGATGAGCGTGGCGCGGCCCGGAGCGATGAGCGTGGCGCAGCCCAGAGCGATGAGCGTGGCACCGCCCGCCATCGTCGGCATCGTGCTGGCGGCGGGCGGGGGCGTGCGTGCAGGCGGTCCGAAGGGACTGCGGATGCTCGACGACGGCACGCCATGGG
>JALYHS010000289.1 GCA_030776385.1 Actinomycetota bacterium | reverse complement strand
GGCCGGCGCAGAGAAGTCGTCGGTGTCGAGCACATCGACGATGCGGGCATTGAACTCGGAGACCGCTTCGTCGATCAGACTCGCCAGCAGCGCCTGCTTGGACGCGAAGTAGAAGTAGAACGCCGCTCGAGAGATCTCAGCCTCCTCGGCGATCTCGGAGACGGAGGCACCGGCGAAGCGCCCGGCCTCGAGCAGGCGAGCCGCGGCATCCAGAAGCGCCCGTTCGCGTCGGTCGCCCTTGGAGGGACGTTCCGCGCGCTGGGTACGCCGTGGGGCGACATCGCTCTCGATCACCTTGGCAGCCTATTCAGTTAATCAACTTGTGTCCAGAAATAATCGACGCGTGTTGACTTAATCGATCCGGAGGGTCAAGATCGCCATGCCGGAACCCGCGCGGGTTCGGGTCGACTCAGTGCTGAGGAGCTGCCCATGACCCTGCTCACCCCGACTCTCGACTCCACCGTCTGGATGCGCGCCTTCGCCGCCGCCGTCGGCAACGAGAACGTCATCACGTCCGACTCCCCCGAGCTCGACGCCTACGTCGACCCGTACGCCTTCCACGCCAGCGCCGTCCCGGCCGGCGTCGTGCGCCCGTCGACCGTGGAGGAGGTGCAGCAGGTGCTCGCCATCGCCCGCGAGCACTCCATCCCGCTCTGGACGGTCTCGCGGGGGCGCAACCTGGCGTACGGCGGCTCGGAAGCGCGCGTGCCCGGCTCGGTCGTGGTCGACCTGGGGCGGATGGATCGGGTCATCTCCGTCGACGAGCAGACAGGGGTGGCGATTCTCGAACCCGGCGTCTCCTTCCAGGCGCTGGATGCCCACCTGCGTGCCACCGGATCCCGTTTCGCCGTCTCGGTGCCCGACCTGTCATGGGGCAGCGTGCTGGGCAATACGCTGGAGCGCGGCTTCAGCTACACCACCCAGTCGGAGCACCAGGCCGTTCAGTGCGGCATGGAGGTCGTGCTCGCCGACGGTGACGTGCTGCGCACCGGCATGGGGGGCCTGCCGGGCAGCGGCGCGTGGGCGAACTACCGCGGCTCGTTCGGGCCCGGTTTCGATGGACTCTTCTTCCAGTCGAACTTCGGCATCGTCACCAAGATGGGCGTCTGGCTGCGCAAGCGGCCGGAGCGCATGGCGTGCTGTTCGATCTCGGTTCCGGATGACTCTCAGCTCGGGGTTCTCGTCGAGACGCTGCGCGAGCTGATGCTCGACGGCACCATCCAGAGCAATGCCGTCATCGGCAATGCGATGATCGTGACGTCCAGCATCACCGAGCGCGCCCGCTTCTACAACGGGCAGGGGCTGATGCCGGAGGAGGCGCTTCAGGACGCGATCGACGAGTTCCACCTCGGCCGCTGGAACGCGCAGCTCGGGGTGTACGGATCGCCCGCTCTTCTTGCCGCCCGAATCGAGGCCATCGAAGACGCGGTGCTCGGGATCCCGGGCGCGACCATCGAGTTCGCCGAGTACGCGGGCGACGTCGACCCGGTCGAGGTTCGCCCCGAGCACCGCACCCAGCTCGGGGTACCGGCGAATGAGGCCATCGCGATGGTCGCGTGGCGCGGCGGACACCCCGCTCACTCCGACATCGGCCTGGTGTGCGAGCCCACCGCCGACGCCGTCGACCGACTGCGCGCTCTGGTGGGTCCGCGCGTCGAAGCGGCAGGCCTGGACTTCACCGTCGGATTCATGCTCTGGCCGCGTCACGTCGTCGCGATGACCCTCGTCACGTTCGACAAGTCAGACGCGACGCAGGCGTCGGCCGTCGGGGAGCTGATCGGCTCGGTCATCGCGGCTGCGGCCGCCGCCGGTTTCGGCATCTACCGCTCCCATGTGACGCACATGGATGTCGCGGCCGAGCAGTACTCCTTCAATGACCACGCCGCCCGGCGATTTGCCGGCCGCATCAAGTCCGCACTCGATCCGCACGGCATCCTGTCTCCCGGCAAGCAGGGGATCTGGCCTGCCCGCTGACGCGGACTTCACTCGCGCTCGGGACTCAGCGAGACCTCGACGCGACATAGTGACGGACGAGGGAGACGGCTGCTCCTCCGACGACCAGGACCATGACGAAGGACCACCCGGAGTGGTGGATCACGCTCTCGACCAGGAAGAGCACCACGAGGACCCCTGCCGCGAGCAGCAGTGTCACGAACAGCGTCTTCGTCATCACTCGGGGCCTCGGTCGAACATCCGTTGGATGCCACCGAGGTCAAGAGTGACGGGAATCGGAGTCTAGTCACACGACATGCACGTCGACCGGCTCGCCGCCTCAGCCGATCGCGATCCGCAGCGGAGCGTCGGTGGCTGCGACGACCTCGTCGGCCGTGACTCCCGGCGCGACCTCGACGAGTACGAGGCCGTCGGGTGTCACCTCGATCACGCCGAGGTCGGTGATGATCAGGTCGATGCACGCGATGCCGGTCAGCGGCAAGGTGCACTCCGTGACCAGTTTGGCGCCGCCGTCTTTGGCCACATGCTCCATCACGACAATGACGCGGTCGGCGCCGGAGACCAGATCCATCGCGCCGCCCATCCCCTTGATGAGCTTGCCG
>JALYHS010000288.1 GCA_030776385.1 Actinomycetota bacterium | reverse complement strand
CCTTGGCCTTGGCTGCCTTCGCCGGCGCGGCCTTGGTCACAGCGGCCTTGGCAGGAGCCTTGGTGGCCGGAGCCTTCGCTGCCGGAGCCTTCGCTGCTGGGGCTTTCGCCGCCGGGGCTTTGGTGGTGGTGGGCGCGGCAGCTCTCGCGGACACGGACTTCGTGGTGGTCTTCGCGGACTTCACGGGCTGATCGTCGATGACCGGCTCGGTCGTCTGGGTGGTTCGGGTGGCCATGCTGACCCCTTCCTGACGGATTCGGGCAGAACTAAGACCCATGTCAAGTCCCTCGCGATTCCGCGCCGAAGCGCGAAGCCGATACCGGGGACAAGACCGGGTCTTGAATATCGATTATCGCACACCTTCCGCAGCGTCGATGCCGCGCGGCCGGAGATGTCATCTGGACGAAACACCCGGAGCCGCAGAGCGAGACGACTCAGTCCTCGGGTGCGAGAGGTCGCGAACGTCGCCGCGACCTGAAGAGTGCAACCCACAGAGGGGCGATCTCTATTCCCTCCTCCTCGAACATGCGCCTGCGCGTGCGGCGTCGCGCGCGCAACATGCCGACCACGCCGATCCCCACGATGAGGAATGGGACCAGGAAGGCGATCCGGAACGACTCAAGGGCGTAGAGCTCGGATGCCGCCCCCGAGGCCACGCGCGCCGCATCGATCGCGTCGAGCACGACCCCGATCGACAACATGCAGATGAACCCGCCGAGGAAGCCCCCGACGTTGACGATTCCGGAGGCCGAACCCAGTGCATGGCTCGGATTGAAGGTGCGTGCCATGTCGAAGGCGATCAGCGATCCGGGCCCCCCCATCCCGATTGCAACGAACAGAGCGACGACGAGTCCGAGGGGCGGATGACCCGGCCACAGCAGCACGACCGACCAGATCGAGAAGATCACGACGATGACCGTCAGCAGAAGATTGCTCCGCCGAAGCGGGTAGCGCGCGACGAGCAGGCCGATGATCGGGCCGGCGACCACGTTGCCCACGACGAGCATCGAGAACACCGTCGCCGCCGTCGGCACGTCGTACCCCAACCCGGCGGTGAGAAAGGGATAGCCCCACATGATGCTCATGAGCGTCGGCACGGTTCCGCCGACCAGGTGGGACCAGAATCCGAGTTGGGTGCCGGGACGCGCCAGCGTGCTGCGCAATTGAGCGAAGGTGCCGCTGGTCGGGATCGGACCCGTCGCGAGCGGAGGTTCGCCCTGGCGAACGAGCGTCCCCGCGACGACCGCGGCGACGACCGATCCGCCGCTCGCCACGAGGAGGGCCGGCTGCCAGCCGGCCGCGTGCAGCAACAGCGCGAACGGCACAGCCGAGACGATCTGTCCGAGCTGGCCGATCACTCCGACCCACTGGCTGAGCTGCGGGAGCAGTCGGCCCCCGAACCAGTTGGGCAGCAGGCGGATCACCGAGACGAAGGTCGCCGCATCCCCCATCCCCACCAGAACGCGCCCGATGATCGCGACGCCGAGGTTCGGCGAGAAGGCGAGCACTGTCTGTCCGGCTGCCATGATCAGGGCACCCAGCACGATGAGGTTCTTCGGCCCGACCCGGTCCACGAGGATGCCGACGGGAATCTGGAGGGCGGCGTAGACGACGATCTGCAGCACCGCCACCGTCGACACCGCGGCCGCGTTGACGTGGAACCTCTCGGTCGCGTCGACCGTTGCCACCCCGAACGACGTGCGCTGGGTGACGCCGATCAGGTAGGCGAACACGGCGCCGGCGAAGACCAGCCAGGATCGCGCGGAGTTCACCTCTTCAGGCTAGGGCCGGGTGGTGCCGCCGCCGGTCGGATCAGTCGTCGTCGCGACGGTTCGCGAGGAACTTCTCGAGCTCGGCGGCGATGGAGTCGGCGCTGGGCAGATCTCCGCTCTCATTCACCAGCGGCGAGGGAAGCGGGTTGTCCTCCATGTAGCTGTCGTGGCGCGCCTCGAGGGTACCCACCAGACGCTGCAGCTCCTGGTTGCCCTCGACCTGATCCTCCACCTTCGCGAGGAAGGCGCGGTTCTCCTCGCGAAGCTGCTCGGTCGGGAAGATCAGGCCGGTTGCCGCGCTGATGCTCTCGAGCGCGGTGATCGCGGCCATCGGGTACTCGGTGTCAGCGAGGTAGTGCGGGACCAGCAGCACGAAGCCCGCCGTCGGATGGCCGAGCTCGGACAGCCGGTACTCCAGCAGGTGCAGCGCGTTGCCGGGCGCCTGGGTGCGCGGCTTCCACACCGAGAGCGAGTCGATGAGCTCGAGCCGGTTGCCGCTGACCGTCACTCCGATCGGACGCGTGTGCGGCACCGGCATCGGGATCGCGTGCACCCAGGTGGTGTCCTTCACCTGGTACCGCTCGACGAGTTGCAGCACCGCCGCGGTGAACCGCTCCCACTGGAAGTCGGGTTCGAATCCGGTCAGAAGCAGGAACGGCTGGCCCAACTCGTCCTTGGCCAGATAGAGGGAGAGCTTGAGCGGCGTGTAGTCGGTCAGGTGATCCTGGTCGAAGAAGATGGTGGGGCGCCGCGCGCGGTAGTCGAGCAGGGCATCCGCGTCGAAGTTGGCGATCTCCCGGACCTCAAGCTTGTCGAGGAGGTACTGCCCGAGCTGGGTCACCGCGGAACCCGCGTCGGCGAAACCGGTCAGCCCCGCCACCAGGTGAAGGCCGCGAGGGACCTGGGCGACCTCGAGAGAGAGGTCGTAGAGTCCATCCGGATCGCGCATGGTCCGAGTCTAAATCGCGGCACCTCGCCGTTGCCGGAGCGCGTGGCACCCGCGGTCAAGCTGACAGCGAACAGACTCAGCGCCCGCAGTCACTAGCGTGGAAGGCATGGTCGCTCCCACGCTCGTGCTGTCCGCTGTTCCTCCCCTCGGCATCGACGCCGACGTGCTCGTGCTGGGTGTGCAGAAGACGGAGTCCGGACCGCGCCTTCTCTCGGATGATCCCGGCTTTGCCGGAATCGCCGCCGCGCTCGCCCAGATCGGCGCGACCGGCAGCGTGGACGAGCTGAAGCGGCTTCCGGCTCCCGAAGGCTCGTCGACCCCGATCGCGCTGATCGGCCTGGGCAAGGAGATCAGCGCCGACACGTTGCGCGCGGCCGCGGGGGCCGCCGCCCGCCAGCTGACCGGGATCTCGCACCTCGCCCTCGCGCTCCCGGCGACATCGGATGCCGAGGCGCAAGCCGTGCTCGAGGGCGCCGGGATCGGCGCGTACGCGTACACCGACTACCGCACGGCCACGAAGGCCTCGACGAAGACCCCCGCCTCGGAGATCACCGCCGTCGTCCCGGCCGGAATCGCGGCGAAAACCACCGTCGCCCGCGCCACCGCCGCGACCATCGCGGTGCACACCATCCGCGACCTCGTGAACATGCCCCCGTCCGACCTCTACCCCGAGACGCTCGCCGCCGCAGCCGTCTCCCTGGCGGAGGGGCTGCCCGTCGACGTGGAGATTCTCGACGATGCCGCACTCGAGGCCGGCGGCTTCGGCGGCATCCTGGGCGTCGGTCAGGGCTCGAGTCGCGGGCCGCGGCTCGCGGTGGTCCGCTATGCGCCCCCCGGATGGACCAGCCACCTCGCGCTCGTCGGCAAGGGGATCACGTTCGACTCCGGCGGACTCTCGCTGAAGCCCGCGGCATCCATGGTCGGAATGAAGTACGACATGACCGGGGCGGCGACCGTCCTCGCGGCAACCCTCGCGGTCGCGCGGCTCGGGCTGCCGGTCGCGATGACCGCCTGGCTGTGCATCGCCGAGAACCTGCCATCCGGCACCGCGATCCGGCCGAACGACGTGCTGCGCATCCGCGGGGGCAAGACCGTCGAGGTGCTGAACACGGATGCCGAAGGTCGGCTCGTGCTGGCCGACGGCATCGTGGCGGCGAGCGAGGAGCACCCCGACGCGATCGTCGATGTCGCCACCCTGACCGGCGGCGCTCGGGTGAGCATGGGCGAGCGCTTCGTCCCGATCATGGGAGACGGCGCGTTGGTCGCCCGCACGATGGCCGCGGGCGCGGTGGCGGGTGAGCCGATCTGGCACATGCCGCTCCCGCCGGAGCTGCGTTCCGTGCTCGACAGCGACATCGCCGACATCGCGAACGCCAAGCCGGGGAACCCGAACGGCGGGATGCTGGTGGCCGCGCACTTCCTCAAATACTTCGTCGGGACGGTCAGCGACGAGAAGGATGCCGCCCAGATCCCCTGGGCCCACCTCGACATCGCCGGGGCCGCCAACAACGGCGGGGCACCTCACGGCGAAGTCGGAAAGGGTCCGACGGGCGTCACCGTTCGCACGCTAATCGCCCTCGCAGAAGATTTTTCGCGACCATAGTAGGGTCTTTGTGGCAAGGAACTCCTTGCCTTTGCACGTGCCGCACGCGACCCGAGAGCGGCACTGATTCGAGTGCTTTTGCACAAGGGAGTTGCCGGTTGTCCGAGCAGAAGTTTGACCTTGTCGTGCTGGGTGCCGGGAGCGGCGGATACGCTGCCGCACTCCGAGCCAGCGAACTGGGAATGTCCGTCGCGCTGATCGAGAAGGACAAGGTGGGCGGGACCTGCCTGCACATCGGCTGCATCCCAACCAAGACCCTGCTCCACGCCGCCGAGGTCGCCGACTTCTCCCGTGAGGCGAGCAAGTTCGGTGTCCAGGCCCAGTTCCAGGGCATCGACATGGCCGGTGTCACGAAGTACCGCGAGGGCATCGTTGCCAGCAAGTACAAGGGCCTGCAGGGCCTGCTCAAGGCACGCGGCGTCACCACCATCGCCGGCACGGGCCACCTGGCCTCCGCCACCACGGTGCACGTCGGCGACGACGTCATCGTCGGCACGAACGTCGTGCTCGCCACCGGCTCATACTCGCGCAGCCTCCCCGGCCTCGAGATCGGCGGTCGGGTCATCACCTCCGAGCAAGCTCTGAACCTGGACTACGTGCCGAAGAAGGTCGTCGTGCTCGGCGGCGGCGTAATCGGTGTCGAGTTCTCGAGCGTCTGGAAGAGCTTCGGCGCCGAGGTTCAGATCGTCGAGGCGCTTCCCCACCTGGTCCCCAACGAGGACGAGTCGGTCAGCAAGCAGTTCGAGCGCGCGTTCCGCAAGCGCGGAATCGGATTCAGCCTCGGCGTGCGCTTCCAAAGCGTCACGCAGGACGAGAACGGCGTCGTCGTCACGCTCGAAGACGGTCAGACCTTCGATGGCGAGCTGCTGCTCGTCGCCGTCGGCCGCGGACCGTCGACGGCCGGCCTGGGCTTCGAAGAGGTCGGGGTCACCATGGATCGCGGCTTCGTCATCACCAACGAGCGTCTCCAGACCAACATCCCGGGCCTGTACGCCGTCGGCGACATCGTCCCCGGACTGCAGCTCGCGCATCGCGGCTTCAGCCAGGGGATCTTCGTGGCCGAGGAGATCGCCGGACTCAACCCGGTGGTCGTCGACGACACCATGATCCCGAAGGTCACGTACTCCGACCCGGAGGTCGCCTCGGTCGGCCTCAGCGAGGCGAAGGCGGTCGAGAAGTACGGTGCAGACAAGGTCACGAGCTACGACTACAACCTCGCGGGCAACGGCAAGAGCCACATCCTCGAGACCTCGGGCTCGATCAAGGTCATCCGCCTCAATGACGGGCCGGTCCTCGGCGTTCATATGATCGGCGCCCGCGTCGGCGAACTCATCGGCGAAGCCCAGCTCGCCGTGAACTGGGAGGCATACCCGGAGGACATCGCCCCCTTCATCCACGCCCACCCGACGCAGAGCGAGGCGCTCGGCGAGGCGTTCCTGGCACTCGCCGGGAAGCCCCTCCACGCCATCTGAATCCCCGGCCTAAGCTAGCCACGACCCGCCGCACTAAGGAGCATCACTGATGAGCGAATCCGTCAGCCTTCCCGCACTCGGAGAGAGTGTGACCGAGGGCACGGTGACCCGTTGGCTCAAGAAGGTCGGTGACCGCGTCGAGGTCGACGAGCCGCTGCTCGAGGTCTCCACGGACAAGGTCGACACCGAGATCCCCTCCCCGGTCGCCGGTGTCATCGAAGCGATCCTGGTTCAGGAGGACGAGACCGTCGAGGTCGGCACAGCGCTTGTTACCATCGGCGATGGTTCGGGTTCGGATGCCGCGGCCGACGCTCCCGCCGCCCCGGCGGAAGCCGCTCCCGAGCAGGCCGCCGAGGCCGAGCCAGCAGCCGAACCCACGCCCGAGGCCGCCGCCGAAACTGTGCCCGAACC
>JALYHS010000287.1 GCA_030776385.1 Actinomycetota bacterium | reverse complement strand
CGTCTCGGCGAGCGCCTCCCGCGAGGCCTCCTCGAGCAGCTCGAGGGTTTCGTCCGACAGCGACCCCGCTGCCAGCTCGCGCCGGGCCCGCTGCGCAAGCAGCACCTGGCCGGTCAACGACTGCGCGATCGTGTCGTGGAGTTCGCGGGCGAGACGCTCCCGCTCACCGGTGGCCCCGGCATCCCGGTGCAGCACCTCGAGTTGGGTCTGCGCGGCGCTCAGCTCATCGAACAGGCGCTTGCGCTCGTGGCCGAACTCGGCGATCCGGCTGATCCAGATCCCCATCGCGATCGCGAACACAAACGAGATGCCCTCGATCACGATCGACAGCACCACCGTGTTCGTCGACACCCCGAGTCGGATCGGGAGCGCGATCGCTGCCACCAGGGCCATCACGCCGCTGGCCAGGATCGATCGCCGAATGGTGGCGAGGAGGGTCCACGCCGCCGGAAAGGCGATCGCCTGGAAGAACGCCACCGAGGGGTCGACCGCGGTCAGCGCGCCGGCCACCGCGATCGTGACGGCGAGCACGAACACGGCCCGTGGCGTCCCCTCCTCGTCGGGTCGAGCGACGAGCGACCAGAACACGAAGAAGGCGACCAGGATGCCGACCCCGACCCCGAAGCGGGTCCCGATTCCGACGCTCAGGCCGAGCACCACGATCGACAGGATGCTCGCCACGGCGATGGCGAGCATCCACCAGCGTCGAGCGGTCAGAGGGCGAGCGAACACCTAGCTATCCTTGCGGATCCACCGGAAGGTGAGGCGGGCAAGAACCAGGCCGAGAACCAGCCAGATGCCGAGAACAATGGCGATCCCTGGCATGTTCCAGGTGCCACCCGCCTCGGCGGCCTCGAAGTTGGACGGCAGGAACACCGAGCGCATGCCCTGGGCCAGCCACTTGAGCGGGAAGACGCTCGCGATGTTCTGCAGCCAGACGGGCAGGCTGGTGAAGGTCAGGTAGACCCCCGAGATGAACTGGAGTATGAGCACGATCGGGATGATCACGGCGGTCGCGCTCTTTCCCGAACGCGGAAGCGCACTCAGCCCGATTCCGAGGATCGCGCAGGTCGCCACGCCGAGCAGGAACACCCAGGCGAAGGTGAACCACTTGCCCGCCTCGGTGGGCAGAGCGACGCCGAAGGCGACCCGCGCCAGCACGATCAGCAGGGCCGCCTGCAGGATGCCGGTGAGAAGCGCGCGGCCGATCTTGCCGATGAAGTAGCTGATGACGGAGAGCGGGGTTCCCGCCAGCCGCTTGAGTGTGCCGTCGCTCTTCTCGCCGGCGATGTCGATGGCGAGGTTCTGCAGACCGCTCAGCAACACCCCGGCGGCGAGCATGCCGGGGAGGTAGTACGAGGCGGCGCTGACGGAATGGCCTGCGGCATCCTTTCCGAAGCTGGTCTCGCTGAAAGCGACCGAGAAGATCGTGAGCATCACCACGGGGAACAGGAAGGTGAAGAACACCGCGTCGCCCTGGCGGAAATAGCCGGTGATCTCGTAGCGGATGCGGGAGAGGCCCACCCGCACGATGCGGGCCGGGGTGACGATGGTGGAGGTTGCGGTCGGGGTCGTGGTTGCGGTGGTCATGATCGGGCCTTTCCTGTGGACGCGGCGAGTTCGGCGGCAGCCTCTTCAACGGCGCCTACCAGCTCCAGGTAGATGTCTTCGAGACTGGGGTGCACGACCTCGAGCCGTTCGGGTTCGCCGTCGGCGGCGATGCGGGCAACCAGCTCGGCCGGTCGCTCGGTGCGCTCCTCGCGCGTGACGCCGTCCCGTGTCCAGCGCACGATCGGGACGCGGGCGCGCTCGCCGCCGATCGTGTCGATCGGTCCCAGCTCCACCAGGCGGCCGTCGGCCACGATGCCGGCGCGATCGCTCAACTGCGCCGCCTCATCGAGGTAGTGGGTGGTGAGCAGGATGGTGGTCCCCTCCGCCTTGAGCTGGTTGACCAGGGTCCAGAACTGGCGCCGCGCCTCGGGGTCGAAGCCCGTGGTGGGCTCGTCCAGGAAGAGCAGCTCCGGGCGTCCGATGATGCCGAGCGCGACATCCACTCGTCGTCGCTGCCCTCCCGAGAGCTTGCGGATCAGCGAGGATGCCTTCTCCTCGAGGCCGACCGCGGCGATCACCTCGTCGACGTTGCGCGGGTTCGGGTAGAAGCCGGCGAAGTGTGTGAGCTGTTCGCGCACGGTCGCGCTGCCCTGCTCGCCGCTGCTCTGCAGCACGATGCCGAGGCGTGCCTTCCAGTCGAGACCGCCGCGCTGCGGATCGACGCCGAGCACGCTGACGGTGCCTCCGCTGCGGTCGCGGTAGCCCTCGAGGATCTCGATCGTGGTGCTCTTGCCCGCCCCGTTCGGGCCGAGCAGGGCGAAGGTCTCCCCGTGTCTGATGTCGAAGTCGAGACCGCGCAGGGCCTCGACTCCGTGGTAGTCCTTGCGGAGGCCGGAGACCTCGACGGCGGATGCGGAAGCTGTCATGTGCCCATCGTGGCCGTCCGCGCGCGTCGCGACAACGGCGGAGAGGTGGACTCGCGACATCCACCGGTCGGTGGAGGGCCCCGGGCGCTCAGCGGAGCGCGCTCACGGCCAGCATCGCGGCCAGCGCGACCATCACGACCGCGATGATCGCTTCGAGCACCCGCCAGGCGATCGGCCGCGCGAACAGCGGGGCGAGCAGCCGCGCGCCGAAGCCGAGCGCCGAGAACCACAGGATGCTGCCCATCCCAGCTCCAGCGCCGAACGCCCAGCGCCATTCGCCGTGAGTGCTCGCGACCGAGCCGAGCAGCACCACCGTGTCCAGGTAGACGTGCGGGTTCAGCCAGGTGAGTGCGAGGCAGGTGACCGCAATGGCCAGGGTCGACGGGCGGGTCAGCGCGCCACTCTCATCGGATGCCGTCAGCCGCAACGGTCGGAACGCCCGTCGTGCAGCCAGAACCCCGTACACAAGCAGGAAGCCAGCGCCCACCCAGCGCACCACCTCGACGAGCACGGGGACCGCCGTGAAGAGCAGGCCCGCTCCGCCGACACCCAGGCCGATGAGCGCGAGGTCCGATGCGGCGCAGATCGCGACGACGAGCGGCACGTGTTCACGGCGGAGTCCCTGGCGCAGCACGAACGCGTTCTGCGCGCCGATCGCGATGATCAGCGAGAGGCCGAGCCCGAGTCCGGATAGTGCCGCGGGGAGCCAGGAGGTC
Source organism: Actinomycetota bacterium (assembly GCA_030776385.1). Lineage (GTDB taxonomy): Bacteria > Actinomycetota > Actinomycetes > Actinomycetales > Microbacteriaceae > Lysinimonas. The sequence continues at coordinate 663 of JALYHS010000287.1, read as the reverse complement.
ATGACCCGAGTGTCGCGCGGATGCCGGGATCAATCCAGCTCATCATTCTGATGAACCATTAGCCTGACTTGTGATGAGATTCGACCGCGAGCAGCTCGAGACTCTGGCGGCCGTCGTCGCCGACGGGACGTTCGATGCGGCCGCGCGGCACCTCTCGGTCACCCCCTCCGCGATCAGTCAGCGCATCAAGGCGCTCGAGCAGCAGCTCGGCCGCGTGGTCGTCGTGCGCTCGAAGCCGATCCGCGCGACCGAGTCGGGAGCGGCGCTGCTGCGACTCGCCCAGCAGCTCGTCGTGCTCGAGCACGAGACGGCCGGTGAGCTCGGGCTGGGGCTGGACGCCGCGGCGGCGGAGGCGGATGGGACGGGAGCGCGGGGCGGCGCGTCCACGATGGTCGTGCCGCTCGCCGTCAACGCGGACTCGATGGCGACCTGGCTGCTACCCGCGCTCGCCGAGGTCGCCGCGCAGCATCCGGTCTCCTTCGACCTGCATCGCGACGACCAGGACTACACCGCCGCCCTGCTCGCCGATGGCACCGTCATGGCGGCCGTCACCTCGGACTCGAAGCCGGTCGCCGGCTGCACCGTCAGCCCTCTCGGCCGGATGCGCTACCGCCCGGTCGCGACGCCCGAGTTCGCCGCCCGTTGGTTTCCGCACGGCGTGGA
>JALYHS010000286.1 GCA_030776385.1 Actinomycetota bacterium | reverse complement strand
GATCGGCGCCCCGCCGCGCATGGCGGCAGTTCTCCCCTCGACCGTGTCGAGGTCGTAGCGGTCCACCACCTGCCGGATCATGAACTCGAACATCGGCTTGCGGCTCGCGATGAGCGTGCGTACCGCGTCATCGCCGCGGACTCGGCGCAGATCGCAGGGGTCCAGGTTGTCGGGCGCGACGGCCACGAAGGTCTGCGCGGCGAAGCGCTGCTCCTCGGCGAATGCTCGGCTCGCCGCCTTCTGACCGGCCTCATCAGGATCGAAGGTGAAGATCACCTCGCCGGTCCCCGTCGAGTCCGCGTTCGCCACGTCGCCGAGCACCCGGCGGATGATCTTGATGTGGTCGACACCGAAGGAGGTGCCGCAGGTGGCGACCGCGGTGGTGACGCCCGCGAGGTGGCAGGCCATGACATCCGTGTAGCCCTCGACGACAACGACCTGCTTGCCCTTCGCGATATCACGCCGGGCCAGGTCGAGCCCGTAGAGCACCTGGCTCTTGTGATAGACGGGCGTGTCGGGGGTGTTCAGGTACTTCGGGCCCTTGTCCTGGTCGTCGGGCAGCAGCTTGCGGGCGCCGAAACCGACTGTCGCGCCGGTGATGTCGCGGATCGGCCAGATCAGCCTTCCGCGGAAGCGGTCGTAGGCGTTGCCGCGATCGCCGGTACTGAGGAGACCCGCGGTGACCAGCTCGGCCTCGGTGAAGCCCTGGGCGAGCAGGTGACCGCGCAGCGCGTCGAACGACTTGGGCGCGAAGCCGACGCCGAAGCGGGCCGCGGCCGCCGCGTCGAAGCCGCGCTCCCCGAGGAAGTCGCGGCCGAGCTGTGCTTCGGCCGTCGTCAGTTGCTCCTGGAAGAACTTCTCGGCCGCCGCGTTCGCCGCGAGAAGCCGGGCGCGGTTGCCGTGCTCGGTGGCTTGCGCACCATCCTCGTAGTGGAGTTCGTAGCCCAGCCGGGCGGCCATCCGCTCGACTGCCTCCTGGAAGGTGACGTGATCCATCCGCTGCAGGAAGGTGAAGACGTCGCCGCCCTCGCCGCAGCCGAAGCAGTGGTAGAAACCGACCTGAGGTCGCACATGGAAGCTCGGGCTGCGCTCCTCGTGGAATGGGCAGAGGCCCTTCAGCGAGCCCACCCCGGCGCTCTTCAGCGTCACATAGTCGCCGACGACATCCGCCAGATTGATGCGCGACCGGACCTCGTCGATATCGCTTCTGCGGATGAGGCCTGCCATGGTGGTGATTCTACGAGTCGCCCCGGATGCTGGCTGGCTGCGATGCCGGCCTGTGCGCTCGATGACGTGGTGTCCGTCATCCCGATCCGCGACCCCGCCTCACCCCGGGTCGACGAGTTGCCCGCGATTCGTGCCGAATGGCTCGTGGTCTGCGAAGCGAACAGCCATTCGGCACAAATCGGCAGTATGTCGACACGTCGCCGCGAATAGTCGCTGCCGCGCCGCGCAGTTTCGGCGCGCGTGCGACATTCCGGCGCGGTATCAGCCCAGGTAGCGTTCGTGCCAGGCGTTGGCCGAGACGTCGGTGAGTGAGGCGACCTGGTCGACCACGACGCGGCGGCGGGCGGTGTCATCGGGTGCGACGGCCCAGTCCGCCTGGAACCCCAGGTCGAGATGGGACGGCCCGGTCGCCCAGAGGTGATCAGCCAACTCCGTCAGGATGCCGCGCTGCCGCGCGTAGATCGGCTTGCGGGCGTTGGTCGACATCACGTTCGCGGCGACGATCCCCTTGAGCACGGCGATCTCGGCGCGCGTGTCTGCCGGGACCACGACATCCGCCCTGAACCGGGCGAATGAGCCCTCCGGATGCTCGGCGCGTGTCGCCCGCACCGACTCCCCCGCGAAGCGCCCGATCAGCTGGCTGGTGAGGTCTTTCAGTCGCGCCAGATCCCGCCGGCTGCCGTCCCAGGATTCGAGCCACACCGCGAGGTTGTCGAGCCGATCGAATGCGGCAATGAGCTCGTCGTGGGACACCTCGCCGCCGATCCAGCGGAACATGCTGTCCACCAGCTCGTCGTGGTCGGCTCGGGCGCCAAGTGCAGGCACGTCGAGGTAGCCGTTGACGATGGCATCCTCGAAGTCGTGCACCGAGTATGCGATGTCGTCGCTGAGGTCCATGACCTGCGCCTCGATGCAGCGCACCCGGGTCGGCGCGCCCGCTCTGAGCCAGGCGAACGCGGGGGTATCATCCGCGTAGAAGCCGAACTTGCTGCGGCCGCTGGGGTCGGCGACGCCGTCGGCCTCGGGCCAGGGGTACTTGCAACTCGCGTCGAGGCTCGCGCGCGTCAGGTTCAGCCCGTAGCTTCGCCCGGGGACCCCGTCGACGTCGGGGCCGAACACCTTCGGCTCGAGCCGCGTCAGCAGCCGCAGTGTCTGCGCGTTGCCCTCGAAGCCGCCGATCTCGAGCGACCAGTCGTTGAGCGCGCGCTCCCCGTTGTGACCGAAGGGCGGGTGGCCGAGGTCGTGAGCCAGGCATGCGGTGTCGACGACATCCGGATCGAGGCCGAGGTTGACGGCGAGCTCGCGGCCGATCTGAGCCACCTCGAGCGAGTGAGTCAGGCGGTTTCGCGCGAAGTCGAGCCCCGCCGACGGGCTGAGCACCTGCGTCTTCACGGCGAGCCGACGCAGCGCGCTCGAGTGCAGCAGTCGGGCGCGGTCGCGGGCGAAGTCGCTTCGGCGGGAGGAGTGCTCCTCGGGGAACCAGCGGTCTGCATCCGCCTGCTGGTAGCCGGGCGCGGGAGCGTCAGCGAACACGCCGTCAGCCACCGCTGTGGTGCAGCTCGGCCTCGGCCACCTCGGCGCGGTGCGTCGCACCCAGCTCGCGACTGTCGAGCCAGCCGTACGGCAGGGTCGGCTTCTTGGGTGTGCCCGCCCGGCCCCGCTGACCCTCGGCATCGGCTCCCGGATATGGCTGCTCGGGGTCGAGCGTGCTGAGCAGTTCGTCGATCTCGTCGAGGCTGCTGCTGGTCGCGAGCGCCGCGCGCAGCTCGCCGCCGACCGAGTAGCCCTTGAAATACCACGCGACATGCTTGCGGATGTCGCGGCAGGCACGCCCCTCGTCCTCGAAGAACTCGATCAGCAACTCGGCATGCCGACGGTACGCGGCCGCCACCTCGCCCAGGGTGGGCTGCCGGTGGTCGAGCCTGTCGAGACCCTCGGCCCGACCTCGGAACGCGGCCGCCAGATCCCCGAACAGCCAGGGGCGCCCCAGGCATCCGCGACCCACCACGACGCCGTCGCAACCGGTCTCGTCGACCATGCGGAGGGCGTCCTCGGCGCTCCAGATGTCGCCGTTTCCGAGCACCGGAACGCTCGTGATGGTGTTCTTCAGCTTCTCGATCGCCGACCAGTCGGCGTGGCCCGAGTAGAACTCGCTTGCCGTGCGCGCGTGCAGCGCGATACTGGCCACGCCGGCACCTTCTGCGATGCGGCCCGCCTCGAGGTATGTGAGGTGGTCGGCGTCGATGCCCTTCCGCATCTTGATCGTCAGCGGAAGCGGACCGGCGGCCTGCACCGCGCTCTCGACGATCTCGCGGAACAGGTCGAGCTTCCAGGGCAGTGCCGCTCCGCCGCCCTTGCGCGTGACCTTCGGAACGGGGCAGCCGAAGTTGAGGTCGATGTGGTCGGCGCGGTCCTCGGCGACCAGCATGGTGACGGCATCCGACACCGTCTTCGGGTCGACACCGTAGAGCTGGATGCTGCGCGTCGTCTCCGACTCGTGGTGCGTGATCAGTCTGAGGCTCTCGGGCGTGCGCTCGACCAGTGCGCGGCTGGTGATCATCTCGCTGACGTAGAGGCCGGCGCCGTATTCGCGGCAGAGCCGGCGGAACGCCGTATTCGTGATGCCCGCCATCGGCGCCAGCACGACCGGCACGTCGAGCGCGAGAGGCCCGATCATGAGGGGTGCGGCCGGCGCCGATATCGTGGACATGTCTCGATTCTCCCAGAAAGGTTCGTGCGGATGCCGACAGGTCCCACAGACGGACGAGTTCGAGTGGCGACGGATGCCGCGGCTCGCGGCATCGAGCTGGAGTTCGTGGAGCGCACCAAAGCGCGTTCGCTCGAGGAAGCGGCCGAGATTCTGGGAATCACGCCATCCGACATCGTGAAGTCGCTCGTCGTGAAGCGTCACGACGGCACCTTCCTCTTCGCCGAGATCCCGGGCGACCGCCAGATCTCATGGGCGAAACTGCGCGCGGTGGTCGGGGTCAACAAGCTGCAGCTGCCGGAAGGCTCCGTCGCCCTGGAGGCGACCGGCTACGAGCGCGGAACGATCACCCCGCTCGGCTCGACGACGGCGTGGCCGGTGTATGTCGACGAGCGCGTGGTCGGACGCCGCGTCTCACTCGGAGCAGGCGAGCACGGACTGAGCGCCTTCGCCGATGCCGACCAATTGATCGCGGGGCTCGAGGCCATTGTTGCCGACATCAGCGACGAACTGCCGCCCCGCTGAGCGCGACGTCGTCGGCACGCGGTACACCTGTGTCATGACAAACGGCACAGCAGTCGGTTCCTGGATGCAGGCATACGAGCGGGCCTGGGCCTCGAACGAGCCCGACGACATCACGGCCCTCTTCAGCGACGACGCGCAGTACCTCACGGCGCCCTTCCTCGAACCGCGAGTCGGCAACGCCGCCATCGTGCACGGCTGGCTGGAGGACCGCGACGAACCCGGCGACTACGACTTCCGATGGTCGGTCGCAGGGATCGACGGCGAGCTGGCCTTCGTCGAAGGCGAGACCGTCTACCGCCCGACGGCCGACAGCGCCGAACGGCGCTACAGCAACCTCTGGGTCATTCGATTCGCGGCCGACGGTCGCGCGTCATCGTTCACCGAGTGGTACATGCGCCAGAGCGAAGCCGGCGGGGCGGGCAGCCTGGGTTAGACGGCATCCAGATCGACGCGCCGGTTCATCACGGCCTGCTCCCGGTGAGCGGGTAGCTCGCAAAACTCGCCGACGCAGGCCTCGGCATCCGCGGCTCCGATGAGTTGGAGCTTCGGGCCGGTCGGCTCCGAAGTCGGGGCGGACTGCGTCATCGCATCACTCATGCCACGGACTCCTTCTCATCGCGAACCTGTGCGAGCACGTTAGCGAAGGTCGCGGCATCCTGGGCTCCCGACACCCCGTACTTGCCGTCGATCACGAAGAACGGAACGCCCTGGATGCCGTAGTCGATGGCGAGCGCCTGGTCGGCCTTGACCTCGGCCAGGTACTCGTTCGTGCTCAGCGAGCGGACCACGTCGTCGCGATCGAAGCCGAGCTCGGCCGCGAGGTCGGCGAGATCCTCGACCCGGCCGACGTGCTTGCCCTCCTCGAAGTAGGCGGCGAGCAGCCGTTCCTTCATCTCGAGCTGGCGACCGTGCGCCTTGGCGTAGTGGATCAGCTGATGGCCGAGCACGGTGTTGGTGTGCTGCAGCGCGTCGTAGTCGTAGTGCAGCCCGACGGACTCGGCGATGCCGGTCACGCGGGCCAGCATTCCGCCGATCTGGTCGGCCGGGAAACCGCGCGTGACCAGGTAGTCCTGCTCGCTGCCGTCGAAGTCGACGGGGGTGTCGGGCGAGAGCTCGAACGAGTGGTACTCGACCTCGACATCACCCCCGAACTGCGAGGCACCCGCCTCGAACTTGCGCTTGCCGATGAAGCACCACGGACATGCGATGTCTGACCAGACATCCACCTTGATGGAAGTACTCATACCGGATGCAACCGGATGACGCGTCAGCTATTCCCCGCGACAGCAGCGGGCAACTCGCGCTGCACACCGCGCCGGTGGGCGAGCACCAGGATGATCGCGGCGTACGCCCCCATGGTCACCAGCGTGACGAGCAGGCTGATCGGATCGCCCTGTGCCGGATGCTCGGGGTCGATCGCCGTGGTCGACCCGCCCGACCCGCTGGCCAGGAAGAGGAAGGCCACCGTGTTGTTGACGGTGTGGAGCGCGATCGACGACTCCAGACCTCCCGTTCGAACCGTGAGCAGCGCCGCCACCAGCCCGAAGAACGTGACGTCGAGCGTGGCCCAGAGCTCATACTGCGTGTGCAGGGCGGCGAAAACCGCCGTGCTGACAACGATCGCGACGAAGGTCGGTCGCACCCATCCTCCGACCATCTGCACGAGCAGTCCCCGGAACGCGAACTCCTCGGCCGCCGCCTGGATCGGCGTCAGAATGACGATGATCAGGGCGCAGACGAGCCAGGTCGACAGCGGCACCGAAGGGGCGAGGACCGGCGAGCCGACGCCGAGGGCGGGCAGAACGAGGATGCTTCCGACCGTCGACACGCCCGTGATGAGAAGTGCCGGGACGAGGCTCAGCAGCAGCCACCGCCAGCGAATCCGGAAGACCACGGAGCGGAGCACGGAGATCGGCCGCAACCCGACGATCCGATAGGACAGGAGGACAGCCGGAAGCAGAGTGGCGACCCCTCCGAGGCCCGCCACGAGGGAGAACGCATCCGCGGTGTCGAGGGAGAAGAAGGCGATGACCACCTTGGTCAGGGCCTCCACGCTCAGGACCGTCGGAAACGTCACGTCGCCCACGAGGATCGCGAGGACGAAGACCGCAATTCCGAAGACGACCTGGAACACGATCCAGAACAGCGCCGTCAGGCCGAGAGCGAGCAGCGGCCTCCACCAGCGATAGTTCGGGAGAGCCCGCAGGAGCCGCGGAAACTGCAGCGCCGGGGCAGCCGCGGTCACGTGGTCGGTCACGACCCGAGCAGCCGCTCGGCGAGGTAAGCGACCAGGCGATCCAGTGAGACCCGCTCCTGGCTCATGGTGTCGCGCTCGCGCACCGTTACCGCCTTGTCGTCCAGGGTGTCGAAGTCGATCGTCACGGCGAACGGGGTGCCGATCTCGTCCTGACGGCGGTAGCGGCGGCCGATCGCCCCGGCATCATCGAACTCGATCATCCAGTGCTGGCGCAGCTCGGCGGCGAGTTCCTTCGCGACCGGCGAGAGCTGCTCGTTACGGGACAGCGGTAGCACGGCGACCTTGATCGGCGCGAGTCGACGGTCGAGCCGTAGCACCGTGCGCTTGTCGACGCCGCCCTTCGTGTTCGGCGCCTCGTCCTCGGCGTACGCGTCGACGAGGAACGCCATCAGCGCGCGGGTCAAACCGAACGCGGGCTCGATCACGTAGGGGATCCAGCGCTCGTTCTTGGTCTGGTCGAAGTACGACAGGTCGACGCCCGACTTCTCGGAGTGCGTCTTCAGGTCGAAGTCGGTGCGGTTCGCGACGCCCATCAACTCGCCCCACTCACTGCCCGCGAAGCGGAAGCGGTACTCGAGGTCGACGGTGCGCTTCGAGTAGTGCGAGAGCTTCTCCTGTGCGTGCTCGTAGCGGCGGAGGTTCTCGGGTTGGATGCCGTGCCCGAGGTAGAACTGCTCGCTGGCGTCGATCCAGTAGTCGAACCAGCCCTCGTCGGTGCCGGGCTCGACGAAGAACTCCATCTCCATCTGCTCGAACTCGCGTGTGCGGAAGATGAAGTTGCCGGGGGTGATCTCGTTGCGGAAGCTCTTGCCGATCTGCGCGATGCCGAACGGCGGCTTCATGCGCGCACTCGAGAGTACGTTCGCGAAGTTGACGAAGATGCCTTGCGCCGTCTCGGGACGCAGGTACGCCATTCCTTCCTCGTCGTCGACCGGGCCTAGGAATGTCTTCAGCAGACCGGAGAAGTTGCGCGGCTCCGTCCACGCTCCTGGCTGCCCGGTGTCGGGATCGCGGATGTCGGCCATCCCGTTTGCCGGCGGATGCCCGTGCTTCTCCTCGTACGCCTCGAGCAGGTGGTCCGCACGGTATCGCTTGTGGGTGTGCAGGGACTCGATGAGCGGATCGGAGAACACCTCAACATGACCGGATGCCTCCCACACCTGCCGGGGAAGGATGACCGAGGAGTCGATCCCGACGATGTCGTCACGGCCCTGGACCATGAACTTCCACCACTCGCGCTTGATGTTCTCCTTCAGCGCGGCTCCGAGGGGGCCGTAATCCCAGGCCGAGCGGGAGCCTCCGTAGATCTCCCCCGACTGGTAGACGAAACCACGACGCTTCGCGAGAGAGATGATCGATTCGAGCGGATTGGGCGTTGCCACGAGAGGACTCCAGGGTTCAGCCGCGCTGGCTGCGCGGTTGTGCGATAAAACGCCCAGCCTACCGGGGCGCGCTACGGGCGCAGAGCGCGGACAACGGCCGCGACGTCGCTCACGTCGTTCCACAGATGGAACGAGGCGCGCAGCCGCCCGGCGCGGCCGGACACCCGGATGCCTGACCCGATCAGGGTGCGCAACTGATGCCCCGAAGCATCCGGCCAGGTCACGATCGCCTGATGCTGTTGCGGGATGCCGAGGGCGTCGCAGAGCTGATCGCCGAGGCCGGCGCTGTGCTGCCAGACCTCGGCGATGTCGAGTCCGGCGAACAGCCCGATGGACTGCTCGGCACCGATCCACGCCTGCCACGCGGGTGACACGTCGAAACGGCGGGCGTCGAGCGCGAGATGCATCGAGGGACCGTACACGCTCTGCCAGACGTCGTCGCCCGCATACCAGCCGGCCTGCACGGGGGTCAGGTGCGGATCGATCCGCTCGCTGACGGTCAGGAACGCCACCCCGCGCGGCGCGCACAGCCACTTGTAGCTGTGGCAGACAGTCACGTCGAAGAGCGAGGCGTCGACCGGATGCACGCCCGCCGCCTGTGTGACATCGCAGAAGGTGAACGTGCCGGTCGCCGCTGCGGCCTCGCGGATCGCAGGAACATCGGCGATCACGCCAGTCGCCGACTGCACCAGCGAGAAGGCCACGAGCCAGGTGTCGTCGGTGATCGCTGCGGCGAGGGCCTCGAGGGGAACCGAACGCACGCGGATTCCGCGACGCTGGAGGAAGGGGAACACGATGGACGAGAAGTCCCCGTCCGCGACCAGCACCTCTGCGCCATCTGGGACGGCCGCCGCCACGGTCGCTGTCAGCACCGAGGTCTGCGATCCCTGGGCGACCCGGCTCGCAGGAACCCCGACCAGTTGCGCGTAATGCGCGCGGGTGCGGGCGATGACCGGGTCGTAGCCCTGCGGGTCGCGGTCGGCGACCGCCCACGCTGCCAGGTCC
>JALYHS010000285.1 GCA_030776385.1 Actinomycetota bacterium | reverse complement strand
CGGCACGGCGGCCGTGATCGCGACCAGGAACCAGATGCCGAGCGAGACTCGCCACCCGGCGGAGTCGGCGACCGGCACCGCGACGAGCGCCGGGATCGCGGCCCCGAACGAGATCACCGTGATGTAGATCGCGCTGACGGAGCCGATGCGATCCGGGAAGTACCGCTTGACGATTGGCGGGAGGAGCACGTTAGCGACCCCGACGCCGAACAGGGTCAGCACGGTCGCGCCGAGCAGCACACCGGAGCTCGGGGCCAGCGCTCGCCCGAGGTGTCCGAGCACGATGGCGCAGATCGCGAGCAGCAGGGAGCGATCGAGTCCGACCCGGCGCGAGATCGCCGGCGCGAGCAGTCCACTGACCGCGAAGGCGACCGGCGGCACGGCCCCGAGCAGACTGATGATGGCCGCCGACAGCGGCACCTCCCGGGAGATCTGCGCGAGGATCGGCGAGATCGCGGCGACTGCGGTGCGGAGGCTGAGCGCGACGAGCACGATGCCGACGAGCGGCAGGATGCGTCCGCTCCAGCCGATCCGGACGACGGCGGGACGGCCGGCCGTCACGCGGATGCCGGCGGTGCGGTGGGCTCCGCGGCGGTGGGCTCCACGGCGGGGGGCTCCGCGGCGAGGATCACGCGGATCCGCTCGTCATCGCGATGCAGCTGCGCGACCAGCGACTCCACCGAGTCGAACCTGTTCATCGGACGCAGGTACTCCACGAACTGCACGCCGATCGGCCTGTCGTAGAGGTCGAGCCGCTGATCGAAGAGATGCGTCTCCACCTGGTGCTGCGGAACGCCCTCGAAAGTCGGGTTGTTGCCGATCGAGGTGGCGGCGCCGTAGCGCGCGCCGTCGACGATCACCCAGGTCGCGTAGACGCCGTCGAGCGGCAGGTAGCCCTCGATGTCCGGATCGAGGTTGGCGGTCGGATAGCCGAGCTCGCGACCGCGCTGCTCGCCGTGCACCACCGTCGAACGGATGCTCGGCAACCGTCCGAGCAACTCCGCGGCATCGCGCACCCGCCCCTGGCCGAGAAGCTCCCGCACCCAGGTGGAGGAGGTGCGGCGGGACGCGCCGGCATCCTCGGCCCGCACGTCCTCGAGGATGACGACCTCGAATCCGTGCCGCGCCCCGAGGCGACGGAGCAGCTCGACATCGCCGGAGCCGTGTGAGCCGAACCGGAAGTCGGCGCCGCAGAGCACCACCCGGGCATGGAGCGCGTCGACGAGGACGCTCTCGACGAAGAACTCGGGAGCCTGCGCCGCGAGCTCGGCGTCGAAATGCAGCATGAGAGTGGCGTCGACGCCCGACTGCTCGAGCAGTTCGCGTTTCTGCGCGTTGCTGACGAGCGGCACCGGGCAGTTCTCGGGCGAGAGCAGGCTCAGCGGGTTGCGGTCGAAGGTCACAACGGCATCCAGCAGACCGCGCCGGTCCGCCATCTCGCGCAACTGGCGCAGCACATTCCGGTGTCCGAGATGCAGGCCGTCGAACTTGCCGACCGTGACCGCAGCCGGTCCGAAGCCGGGGGGCACCTCGCCCAGCCCATCGAAGAACTGCACCATCAGGCCTTCGGGGTCGGGCCTGCGGAGGCCGTGCTCGCGGCGGCGGCATCAGCAGCGGCGACTCCGCTGCGGCGGAGGTAGAGAAGGCCGAGCACCGGAAGCACCAGCGGGATCAGCAGGTACCCCGCGCCGAACGCACTCCACACCGTCGAGTCGCGCCCGAATGGGTCGATCGAGTGCAGCCCGAGAACCGCGGGGGCGAACAGGCTCAGCGCCCCGACGATCAGCACCCCGGCCAACTCGATGCTGATCGTGACCCACGCCAGACGGCGGAGCCGCGCACCCAGAGCGATGGTGGCGACGATGTAGATGACGCCGGAAAACGCGGACAGCGTGAAGGCGACGGGTGCCTCCCCGAAGCGATCGATGATCTGGAACACCGAACGGCCCGTCGCGGCGATCGCCAGAATCGCGTAGACGGCCACCAGCACACGGCCGACCCCGGCGCCTCGGCGCGGGCCGCGTTCGGCAGCCGCGGGACTGTTCTCAGACATCGAGTCCCAGACTATCCGAGCGCGCCGACCCCGCGCCGTGGCCGGGCACCCGAGGACTCAGGCGAGTTGCACCGACCAGATCTGCTCCATGCGGAACACCATGACCGCGATCGCGAAGGCGGCGACGCCGAGCACCACGGTGCTCCAGCGGGTTCGCTCGATCAGCCCCCAGAAGATCGCGAGCGGCGGGATGAGCAGGGCCGAGATCAGGTACACGTAGAACTCGGGGACGCTGCCGCTCGGCTGATTGCCGAGGCCCGGCGCCACGAGCGCGATCACGAGCTGCGCAATCAGCAGCAACTCGACAAGCACGAGCGCGCCGAGGGTGATGTCGTTCGGCTTCCGACCCGCCAGCCCGAGCGCGGCGCAGAGCAGTCCGGCGACGCAGGCCACGATCACCTGGGTGATCGTGTACGCGTAGATCATGAGGGGACCGTGCTCACGCGAGCACCTCCGCCGTCGGGAAGTTCACGAGCACGCGAGCGACACCCTTCTTCACCGAGACCAGGCCGACGAGGCGACCGGATGGTGCGACCGCGGCCACCACATCGGCATCCGGCACCTCGACCGTAATTCGCTTCCCCTGCGTGAGCTCCGTGAGCTCCTGGCTGCCGAGCTCGAGGCGGGGGAAGAGCTCTGCCGCGACGGCGGCCGGAGCCCGCACGGCCGCGGCATCGATCGCGTCGGCGGCCACGGCATCCGTGACCTGGAACGGCCCGATGGAGGTGCGCCGGAGCGCCGTGAGGTACCCGCCGACGCCGAGCGCGGCGCCCAGGTCGCGGGCCAAGGCGCGGATGTAGGTTCCCGACGAGCAGTCGATGACGGCATCCAGCTCGGTGAATGGACCACTGCGGCGCTCGGCGAGCACCTCGAACCGGGAGACCGTGACGACACGCGGCTTCAGTGCAACGGCCGCCCCGGACCGGGCGAGCTCGTATGAGCGCTTGCCGTCGACCTTGATCGCGCTGAACGTGGATGGCACCTGCGAGATCTCGCCCACCAGCGCCGAGATGCCCGCGTCGATCTCGGACCGGCTCAGCTGAGAGG
>JALYHS010000284.1 GCA_030776385.1 Actinomycetota bacterium | reverse complement strand
CCGCGAGGGAGATGCCGCTGGCGAGAGCGAGAGCGAGAATGCTGGCGCCGATTCGGCGACCGGTGTTGCGGGAGTTCGTGTGCGGGTGCTGAGAGGTGAACACGACGATGCCTTCCTGATCCAAACGGTTTCAGGAGGCTGGGTCTTCGTCGACCCCTCAGCGGATGCTGCGGCTGTATCGCCTCGTCCTCGCGGAGGTCAGCGGCGGCTGCTCGGGAAAGCAACAGGTGAGGCGAACGATCATGCTGCTGATCCAGCTTCCGTTGCCCGTATTCGGTTGTGGGTGATGCGAGGATTTCGAAGGGTTGGTAATGCCCTTCCACACGAAGAGACCGGGTGATAGCCGGGTTATGACGCGGTGAATGGGATCTCGCCTGGCCCCACTTCGAGGGTCACGACGAGCGAGAATCCCGGGGCCCGGGGCCATGACATACACTGATCGGAGTGGTGATGTCTGCCAAGCTTTGTCGCGCCTTCAATCGGTGCGCGGGGCATCCGGCGGTCCGAACCTCTGTAGGGCGGTGGCTCAATTGGTAGAGCAGCGGTCTCCAAAACCGCAGGTTGCAGGTTCAAGTCCTGTCCGCCCTGCGATTCTTCGCACGTCAGTGCGGAGTTCACTGTTGAAAGGTGTTGAGAGTGGCACGCAAGGTGGTCGACGAGCCGTCCGAGGACCTCGTCGCGAGCGCCAAACGGGAGCGCGCCGACCGGCGTGGCCCGTTCGCGCGAATCTCTCTCTTCATCACCCAGGTCTTGAATGAGCTCAAAAAGGTTGTCACGCCCACCCGGCGTGAACTGCTCAGCTACACCGGCGTCGTGCTGACGTTCGTCATCATCATGATGGGGCTCGTCTACGGGCTCGACTTCGGATTCGCGGCCCTCGTCAACTGGGTCTTCGGCAGCAACTGAGCTGCAACTCTTTTCGTCGAACGGGGCGCCAGTTCGCCTCCGCCAAATTTTTATCAATGAATGGAACTGATCACTGTGACTGAAGAAGAGCGCCGCGACGTGGATCTCGCCCCCGCCGCCGAGCAGTCGTCCGAAACGGACGACCTGCTGCAGGATGACGTGCTGGCGATCGACGAGTCGTCCGATGTGAACGCCGAGAGCAGCGCCATCCACGTGGTCGATGACGAGGGGGACGTCGAGGCCAACCTGGATAGCATCCTGGACGCCCTGGATGCCGCATCCGATCCCGAGGCGGACGCCATCGTCGACTCGGCCCTCGATATCGGTGAAGACTCGGACACCGACCTGAGCGACTACGACGCGGCGGCCGCGGCCACCGCCGACGAGGAGGAGCTCGAGGCAGAAGAAGCCGAGGTCGACCCGTACGAGGAGTTCCGTGCGGAGCTGCGCGGCAAGCTCGGCAAGTGGTACGTCATCCACTCGTACGCCGGCTTCGAGAAGCGCGTGAAGCAGAACATCGAGTCCCGCCGTTCGTCGATGGCCATGGAGGACTTCGTCTTCGAGGTCCAGGTGCCGATGGAGGACGTCGTCGAGATCAAGAATGGTCAGCGCAAGCTCGTGACCCGCGTGCGCATCCCCGGCTACGTGTTGGTGCGCATGGACCTCAATGAGGACAGCTGGTCGGTCGTCCGCCACACCCCGGGTGTGACCGGATTCGTGGGCAACTCCCACAACCCGACCCCGCTCCGCTTCGAGGAGGCCTTCAACATGCTGAAGAGCCTCGTGCAGATCGTGGAGGCACCCACCAAGGGCGGCGTCACCGGCAAGGGCGGCGGCAAGACCACCGCGCGCGTCATCCCGGCCGAGGTCGACTTCGAGGTCGGCGAGACCATCACCATCAAGGAGGGCTCGTTCGCGGGTCTTCCCGGCACGATCAGCGAGATCAAGCCGGAGAGCGGCAAGCTCACCGTGCTCGTCTCGCTCTTCGAACGCGAGACCCCGGTCGAGCTGTCGTTCGACCAAGTCACCAAGCTCTGATTTCTTGCTGATCGAGTAGGCCGCTGAAAGCGGCCGTATCGAGATCCTCGTTCCTCGGATACACTTTCCCGTTGGGCCGGTTTCGATACGCGACTTCGTCGCTATTCAACCAGCAAGGTCCGAAAATCCCACCACTGCCAGGAAAAGCCTGGTTCGTGGAAGCGCGCCTGTGTTGTCAAAGGCCGGGCGCACGACAAAGAGAGAAGCCATTCATGGCAGCCAAAAAGAAGATCACGGGGCTGATCAAGCTCCAGATCAACGCGGGGGCGGCCAACCCCGCCCCGCCCATCGGCCCCGCGCTCGGTCAGCACGGCGTCAACATCATGGAGTTCTGCAAGGCGTACAACGCCGCGACCGAGTCGCAGCGCGGCAACGTCATCCCGGTGGAGATCACCGTCTACGAGGACCGTTCGTTCACGTTCATCCTCAAAACCCCGCCGGCCGCTGAACTGATCAAGAAGGCCGCGGGCGTGCAGAAGGGGTCCCCGACCCCGCAGTCCGTGAAGGTCGCCAAGCTCTCCAAGGAGCAGGTGCGCGCCATCGCCGAGCAGAAGCAGGCGGACCTCAACGCGAACGACGTCGAGGCCGCTATGAAGATCATCGCCGGCACCGCCCGGTCGATGGGGATCACGGTGGAGGCGTAATCATGGCACCCAAGTCCAAGGCATACCGCGCCGCAGCAGACCTCATCGAGGCCGGCAAGTTCTACGAGCCGACCGAAGCCGTCAGTGTCATCCGCGGGACGGGCTCCAAGACGTTCGACTCGACCGTGGAGGTGGCGCTGAAGCTCGGCGTCGACTCCCGCAAGGCGGACCAGATGGTGCGCGGCACCGTCATCCTCCCGCACGGCACCGGCAAGGTCGCCCGCGTCATCGTCTTCGCCACCGGCGCCGCGGCTGAGGCCGCCATCGCCGCGGGGGCCGACGAGGTCGGCGGCGCCGAGCTCATCGAGAAGGTCGCGGGCGGGTACACCTCGTTCGACGCCGCCGTCTCGACGCCGGAGCTCATGGGCCAGGTCGGTCGACTCGGCAAGGTGCTCGGCCCGCGCGGTCTCATGCCCAACCCGAAGACCGGCACGGTCACCCTCGACACGGCCAAGGCCGTCACCGAGATCAAGGGCGGCAAGATCGAATTCCGGGTCGACAAGCACAACAGCGTCCACTTCGTAATCGGCAAGGCCGGGTTCACCGCCGAGCAGCTCGACGAGAACTTCGCCGCCGCGCTCGCCGAGATCCAGCGTGCGAAGCCGAGCTCCTCGAAGGGCCGCTACATCCAGAAGGGCACGCTCTCGACCACCTTCGGTCCGGGCGTCCCGTTGGACGTCGCGAGCCTCTGATCCTGGCCTGATCACAGAGAGGGGTTCCGCTTCGGCGGGGCCCCTTCCTGCGTAGCTGGGGGAGCTCGAAGCGGATGTCGCGGCGGCACTCGGAGCCATCAGCGCACGGGTGGCCGAGCTGCTCCAGGCTGAACCTCGCTCGCCGCGACGAAATCGACGCCGCCCTCGGTCGCTGACGCCCGCCGCGCCCGGCGGGGCCTCCTCGCCGTTGCACTCCGCAAAGTAAGCACCGTGCTTACTTCGCGGAGTGCGCTGGGCCGGTCGCCGCCTGCGGTCGGTATCGTGAACGCGTGCCCCTGATCATCCGTCCGGGCCGGAGCGCGGATGCCGCGGCCCTCGCCGCCGTTGCCGCCGCCACGTTCCCGCTCGCCTGCCCGCCGCACACCTCCGATGAGGCGAAGGCCGACTTCATCGCGAAGAACCTGACTGAAACCTCGTTCGCGGGTTACCTCGCCGATCCCGAGCGCGCGCTGTTCCTCGCCGAGCTGGATGACGCGCCCGTTGGCTACACGATGCTCGTCTTCGGTGAGCCCCACGACCAGGACGTCTCGGCCGCGATCAGCCTGCGCCCGACCGTCGAGTTGAGCAAGATGTACGTGCTCCCGGGCCAACATGGGGCGGGCGTGTCATCCGCTCTCATGCGCACGAGCCTCGACGAAGCGCGCGCGCGGGGGGCCGTCGGCGCCTGGCTCGGCGTCAACGAGGAGAATGTGCGGGCGAACCGTTTCTACGAGAAGAGCGGGTTCGAGCGGGTCGGCAGCAAGAAGTTCCTCGTCGGCGAGCGCTGGGAGGATGACTTCGTCAGAGAGCGAGCGCTCTAACTCGACGGGCGGCTCGACGCGGCCCTAGCCCTCGCACACCTTCAGCACGATCTTGCCGCGGGTGTGGCCCGCCTCCATCTGACGGTGCGCATCTGCGGCCTGTTCGAGGTCGAAGACCTGGTCGACGAAGACCTTCACGTCGCTCGATTCCAGCAGCCGGGAGATGATCGCCAGAGTCGAGCCGTCGGGCGCCACCTGGAAACCCGTCGCCCGCATGCCCGCCTCCGAGGCTTCGGCGGCCATAGTGGGCCAGCTGCCACCGGGCGCGTTGACGACGAGTCCGCCGGGGCGGAGAACCTGCAGCGAACGGGTCCCCGTGTCATCGATCACGTTGCCGACCAGGTCGATGACGACATCGACGTCGTGCACCTCGTCCTCGAAGCGAGTCGCGGAGTGGTCGATCACCTGGACGGCTCCGAGTTCGCGCAGCCAGCCGAGGTTGCGGGTCGAGCCGGTGGCGATCACGTGCGCGCCGAAGAAGGCCGCGAACTGCACGGCGAAGTGGCCGACGCCCCCGGCACCGGCGTGGATGAGCATCCGCTGCCCCTCGTGGGCCTTCGCAGTCTCGACCACCATGCCCCACGCCGTCAGCGCGGCGAGCGGAACCCCGGCCGCCTCGACGTGCGACAGCGACTGCGGCTTGCGGATGACGCTGAGCTCGGACACGGTCAGGTACTCGGCGTACGCACCGCTCATCCGCGGCACCATGCCCATGCCGTAGACCTCGGTGCCCGGCTGCAGCGGGTGCGCCGCGTACGGTGTCTCGACCACGATCCCGCTGAAATCGTTGCCCAGCACCACCGGAAGGCTCTGCACCGCGCCGAACGCACCTTTGCCGTTGCGTGTTTTGACGTCGATCGGGTTGACCCCGGCGGCGACGACCTTCACCAGCACCTCAGCGCTGATGCGCACTGGCCGCTCGATCTCGGCCATCCGCAGCACTTCCGGGCCGCCCGCAGCCGACATCGTCATGGCGCGCATCGTGGTCATCGTCGGCCTCCCCGCCATCCACTCAAGTAAAGGGGGGCAATGATTCGGCGGTGTTACGGCAACATCACCGTGCTGCAAACCTTCCGCGAGTTCCGGACGCTGCCGCCGGTAGGATTTCGCCAGGGGCAGCCGTGCCCGGATGGGGTCGGGATGCGCGCACTGTTCATGGTCCTGCGGACCGCCGGCGTTGTTGCCGGCGTCGCTGCGATGGTCGTTCAGTTGATGAGGACCTACGAGAACTGGACGCAGCTCGGCATCCAGAACCGTTCAGGCGTCTTCATCAACTTCTTCAGCTTCTTCACGATCGACTCGAACGTCGGGGCGGTGATCGTGTTCGCGATCGGGGCGGTCTGCCTGATCCGCAACGAGGGCGACCCGCGCTGGTTCGCCCTGCTGCGGGCGAGCGTCACGAGCTACATGGTGGTGACCTTCGTCGTCTACAACCTGCTGCTGCGTGGGATCGAACTGCCGCAGGGCACCACGGTCGCCTGGTCGAACGAGATCCTGCACGTCGTGGCGCCGCTGCTGATCATCGTCGACTGGTTCTTCGCGCCGGGCCGGCGTCGACTCGAGTGGAAGGATCTGCGGGTCATCATCGCGTTTCCGATCATCTGGGTGATCTACACGCTGATCCGCGGGCCGCTCGCGTACAACGAGACGGCGCACAAGCCGACCTGGTACCCGTATCCGTTCCTCGACCCCTCGCTCTCCGCCGAGGGCTACTTCTCGGTCGCGTTCTACGTGCTCCTCATCGCAGCTGTCGTGATCGGCGTGGGCGCGGGTGTGATTCGCGTGTCGAGGGCTCGCGATCGCTGGCCGCTGCCCGCTGCGGTGGTCTGAGTCGGCGTCCGCCTCCTCCCGCATCATGACCAACCGCATCGTCGCGCTCCTCGGCACTCTCGTGATGGCGGTCGCCCTCGCGTTGCTGTGGTCCGCGCGACTGAGTTTCGGCAGCGACGTCTACGTCAGCGAACTGGGGGCCCCCGGGATGCCGACGGCCCGCGTGTTCGAGTCGGTGCTGCTGCTGATCGCGGCGGGCGGGGTGCTGATCGCCTGGTCCGGGCGCGACATCCGCTCCCGGGCGCGCGTGTTCCGCTGGTGGAGCCCCTCGCTCTCACTCGTTCTCGCCAGCGCGTTCTTCCTCGTCGACTCGCAGGTCAGCTGCACCCCCGGCTGTCCGGTGCCGGTGGGGCCGACGTTCACGCCGCAGGACTTCGTGCACACCTTCTCGGCGGTGCTCGCGTTCGCGTTCGCCAGTTGGGCGATCATGCAGTGCGCATTCGCGGTCGGGCATCCCGCCCTCGCGCGGATCTCGGTGGTCGCGGCGATCGCCGTGGCGGCCGCGTCGACGGCGGGCGGGCTGATGTCGCTGCTGCGGTTCGAGACGATCCTCGGGAGCCGTTTCGAGTGGGGCGCGACGACGATCGGGCTCGCGTGGGTGGTGGTCTTCGGCGCGACGCTGGCGTTACGAAGAACCCTGGCGCTACCGCTTCATCGCACGAAGCAGCTGGTCGGCCAGGCCGACGAGCCGGTGGATCTCGTTCTCGTCCCGGTCCACCCAGCGGCACTCGGGCTCGGTGCCGACGGGCACGAAGTCGTCATGCTGCTCCCAGACGACGAGGGTGCGCTCGGCGCCTAGCACGTATTGCTGCCACCAGACCTGGCGGAGGTAGTGGCGGGGGATGCTCCTCCAGGCCGAGTTCGTGGTCTTGATCTCGCACAGCTCGAGCAACTGGCCCTTCTCGCGCCAGCCATCGGGGGTGGCGAGGTGGTCGGGCCGACCGTCGGCGTGGAACAGCGCGCTGCTCGCCTGCATCCCGTAGACCCGCCGGGCCCAGTGAGCGATCTCGGGCTCACGCAGCCGCCCGTGGGCGGTGAAGGCGTTGCCGCCGAACCCGGTGCCGAGCAGTTTCTCGAGGGCTAGCGCGCGCAGGGCCTTCGGGCCGGAGAGCCGAGCGACGTCGGTCGCCGTGACGCCGCGGGCCCGCGCCTTCAACCAGGCCATGCGGTCGGTCGCATCGGCGACGATGCGGTCGGTGTGACGGCTCGGCGGCTCGTCCCAGAGGGACAGCATGGGCTGCATGGCGGTCACGTGTCCATTGTGCGCGTACCCGCGGTCATCGCCGGTATACGCCGCGGGTTGCGCGCGATGTCCCCCGGAGTGGGGCAGACCGACCCCCCTCTCGGGTGTCGGCATTCGGGGGGACACGGCTCTAGGTTTCATGTGGGGGACAGAACGGTCCCCCTTTCCACTGACAGAGAGGCTCCGCCGGGACGGGCGGACCGAGCACGGAGACGGACGAGATGGACCAGCTGGGGAACTACGCGGGACAGGCCAAGCAGGTCGCCACCCTGGCGCACGAGCACGCGGTCGGCCTCGGCCTCGAGCCGGTTCCGACCATGATCCTGGTCACCGGCGTCGTCCTCTTCGGCCTGGTCGCCCTGATCGTTCGCGGCGGCAATCGGCGCCCGCGCGGCGCCCACCGCGCCTGACGCTCACGCAGACCTCATCTCACCTCTCACCCCGCACCACCTCGCACCACCGCTCACCCATCGGGTGAGGCGCATCAGCGCTTACCGAGCCCGGCCCGAACCTGCTCGGCAGGCGCTGATGCGTCTCACAGAGTTCTCATAGGAACTGAGAGCTTCATAGTGGGGTGACATCACCCCAGACGCTTCCTCCGGCCAAACTCACCCGCATCGACGGCACCCCCGTCCGTGCCCTCGTCGTCGACGATGAGGTGTCCCTCGGGGACCTCCTCCAGATGGCGTTGCGCTACGAAGGATGGGATGTCCGCACGGCCACCGGCGGTCAGCAGGCCCTCGCCATCGCGCGACAGTTCAAGCCCGATGTGGTCGTGCTCGACGTGATGATGCCCGACCTCGACGGCTTGGAGGTTCTGCATAGGATGCGAGCCGACGGCCTCGACATCCCTGTCCTCTTCCTCACCGCCAAAGACTCCGTCGACGACCGGATCGCCGGCCTCACCGCGGGCGGCGACGACTACGTCACCAAGCCGTTCAGCCTCGAGGAGGTGGTGGCCCGTCTGCGCGGCCTCATCCGACGCTCCTCCCGCATCGTCAGCGACGCGGTCGACCCCGAGCTGCGGGTCGGCGATCTGCTCCTCAACGAGGAGAGCTATGAAGTCTCGCGTGCCGGGGTGCCGATCGAACTCACCGCCACCGAGTTCGAGTTGCTCCGCTACCTGATGCGCAACCCGCGCCGAGTGCTCAGCAAGTCGCAGATCCTCGATCGGGTCTGGAGCTACGACTTCGGCGGCCGCTCCAGCATCGTCGAGATCTATATCTCCTACCTGCGCAAGAAGATCGACGCGGATGCCGAGCCGATGATCCACACGGTGCGCGGTGTCGGCTACCTCATCAAGCCCGCGAGCTGAACCCGGCAGCGGCCGCGCCCGGCCCGCTAGCGTTGACTCATGACAATCGCAGTCACCGGAGGAAGCGGCAAGCTGGGCCGAGGCGTGGTCGCCTGGCTGCAGAACGCCGGCTACGAGGTCGTGAACCTGGATCGGGCCCCCGCGCCCGGCGGGCCCGCGCGTCCGTCCGGCTTCATCGAGATCGACCTGACCGACTCCGGGCAGGTGATCGACGCGCTGAGCGGTGTCGAGGATCGTTTCGAGAAGCTGGAGGCGGTCATCCATCTCGCGGCGGTGCCCGCGCCCGGATTACTCACCAACATCGCGACCTTCCGCAACAACATGCTCGCCTCGTTCAACGTGTTCGAGGGGGCGCGCAAGGCGGGCATCAAGCGCATCATCCACGCCTCGAGCGAAACCGTGCTCGGGCTGCCGTTCGACGTGCCGCCACCGTACATCCCGGTCGACGAGGAGTATCCGGCCCAGCCGAACTCCACGTACTCGCTGGTCAAGCACCTCGAAGAGACGATGGCGATCGAGTTGTGCCGCTGGGATCCGGAGTTGAGCGTCACCGGGCTGCGCTTCTCGAACGTGATGGACGGCAGCGAGTACGGCGGCTTCCCCTCGTTCGACGCCGACGCGCAGCTGCGCAAATGGAATCTCTGGGGCTATATCGACGTGCGGGATGCCGGCCAGGCGGTGCTGAAAGCACTCACCACCCGCGGCCCCGGCTACGAGACCTTCATCATCGCCAACGCCGACACCGTGATGTCGCGCTCGAGCGCCTCGCTCGCCGCCGAGCTCTTCCCGGACGTCCCCGTGACGAGGGAACTCGGGGAACACGAGACCCTGCTCTCCATCGATAAGGCCCGGCGACTGCTCGGGTACGAGCCGCAGTTCAGCTGGCGTGACGAGGTCGGGGGGAGCGGTCATTAGGACCGTTCCGACTCGGTTCAAAGGGTTTCCATAGGAAAAAGGCGAGAGTAGGAGTCGTGCCGTCCGTCATCCGTCCTGCCCGCTGGTCCCTCCAGCGACGCCTCGTGCTGGGCATCGTCGTTCTGCTTGCCGTCGTGAGCGTCGTCGTCGGGGGCGCGAGCACCCTGGTGCTGCGCACGAATCTGTTGGACCGCCTCAAGGGCCAGGTCATCACATCCATCGGGTTCTCGGTCAACGACAACAACGGGGGTGGGGGCGCTCCGCCGGATGGCGCGAGCGGCGGTGCCGGACTTCGCCGATTCGGCAGCCTCTTCCTCGTCTCGGCCGGGGGAACGAGTGCGGGCATCGTCGTGGGTGAGAACGGCACGACGGCGACCCAACTCACGGCGGCCCAGCAACGGACGTTGCTCGCTCTGCCCGACACCGACGGCCAGACGCAGACCGTCGACCTGGGCGGCGCCGTCGGTTCGTATCTGGTTGCGGCCGCGACGCGCAGTGACGGCACTCGAATCGTGGTGGGGCAGTCGCTCGGCGAGGTCAACACGACGACCAACAGCCTGCTCCTGATCTTCGGGCTGATCACCCTCATCGCTCTTCTCGCGGCGGCCATCGCCGGGACCGCGGTGGTGCGCGTGGCCCTGCGCCCGCTCGGCCGGGTCGCGGCGACGGCCACACGCGTCTCGGAGCTCGAGCTCGCCAGGGGCGAGGTCAGCCTCGCCGACCGTGTCCCGGAGGCCGACACCGATCCGAACACCGAGGTCGGCCAGGTCGGTTCCGCCCTGAACCGTCTGCTCGGGCACGTGGAGAGCGCACTCGTCGCCCGGCAGGTCAGCGAGAACAAGGTGCGCCAGTTCGTCGCGGATGCCAGCCACGAGCTGCGCACGCCCCTCGCGTCGATCCGCGGGTACTCCGAACTGACCCGGCGCGGCGGCTACGAATTGCCCGATGACGTGGTGCGCTCGCTCGGGCGCATCGAGTCGGAGTCGATCCGGATGACGTCGCTCGTCGAAGATCTGCTCCTGCTCGCCCGACTCGACGCGGGTCGCGAGCTGGTGTTCGGCGAGGTCGACCTCACGGCGCTCGTCGCGGATGCAGTGAGCGACGCCCACGCGGCATCCCCCGAACACGAATGGCAACTTCAGACTCCAGATGGCGCGGTGCTGGTCACTGGCGACCGCGGTCGGCTGCATCAGGTCGTCGCGAACCTGCTCGCGAACGCCCGCACCCATACACCGGTGGGAACTCGGGTGTCCGTCGAGCTGTCGGTCGACGGGGACGATGCCCTGGTGAGCGTCACCGACAACGGCCCGGGAATCTCGCCTGGACTCCTCCCGGTGCTGTTCGAGCGCTTCGCCCGGGGTGACGGCTCGCGTTCCCGGGCCACCGGTAGCACCGGACTGGGGCTGGCGATCGTGTCCGCGGTGGTCGAGGCGCACAACGGGTCCGTGACGGTGACGAGCGAGCCGGGTGACACGCGATTTGTGGTGCGGCTCCCGTCGCGTCCGGCTTCCGCCACGGTGTCGGCCGGGCCATCCACTGCGCGGTCCGCTGTGCCCTCTGGCGCGCTGTCCGCCGCGCCGAAGGGCTGATCCGTCCCCCGGATGATTGGATGGGCAGCGCCCCCGCCCTTCTCCGAGAGCCGTGCCCGATCATGACCGATGTCCGTGCTTCGCGCCGTGGATCCGTCGTGCTGCTCGCCGGGATGCTGGTCGCGCTCGTTCTCGGGCCGGCTGCCGCGGCATCCGCGAGTCTCGGCTCCGTCCCCGCCCAGGTCGCGGCCTACGTCGCGGATGGCGGTATGGTCGCGCGCCTCAGCAACGTCTACGGCAAGAACGCGGCCGGCGCCGGCATCGACTTCAACGCGACGACGAAGGCGGGCCCGATCAGCCGGGTATACGAATGGACCTCGGCGCGGCTCCGCAACGCGACGACTGATCATCCGGTGCAGCTGACCAACAACTGGGTCGTTCCGGTGACGATCGCCGACAAGCCGGTCGGACTCGCCACGATCTGGATCAACCCGCGGACCGTCGCCCCGGAACTCGCCGACTTCGCTCCCACCCCGGCATTGGCCACCGCCATGGCCGGGGTGCCCGCGGCGGCGGCGCTGGTGCGTGACACCAGAACGCACGCGTGGCTCGCCCTCGCCGCCGGAACGGTCACGCCGCTCGTCGCCGGCACCTCGGGTATCACCAAGCCGACGGCGGTGGGGTCGCTGAAGCTCTCCACCGGCAGCGCTCCCCGCGCCGCTGCGACCGGTCCGAACACGGGTCTCGGGCTGGCGATCGGGGCGGTCGGTGTCGTCGTCGTGGTGATCGTCGTCCTGCTGGTGGTGCCGGGTCGGCGGCGTCCGAAGACGGAGAGTGACACCGCGAGTTCGCCGGATGCCGCGGCTCCGGTCGAGCCCGTCCCGCCGGTCGAGCCCGTCCCGCCGGTCGAGCCCGTCCCGCCGGTCGAGCCCGTCCCGCC
>JALYHS010000283.1 GCA_030776385.1 Actinomycetota bacterium | reverse complement strand
CGATCGACCTCGCCGAGGAGCGCGGGCTGTTCTCGAAGATCCTCGACCAGGCGAAGCTGCTCGCCCCCAAGAATGGCACGGCGACGGATGCCCCCTCCGCCGTTCGGGTGGCCGAGAGCATCGGCTATCCGGTGCTGGTGCGCCCAAGCTACGTGCTCGGCGGCCGCGGCATGGAGATCGTCTATGACACGCCGGGACTCGACGACTACTTCGACCGTGTGCGCGAGCAGGCCATCATCGGGCCGGGCTCGCCCCTGCTGGTCGACCGGTTCCTGGATGACGCGCTCGAGATCGACATCGACGCTCTCTACGACGGCACTGAGCTCTATGTCGGCGGCATCATGGAGCACATCGAGGAGGCAGGCGTGCACTCCGGTGACTCGGCCTGCACGCTTCCGCCGGTGACGCTCGGACGCGGCGTCCTCGACGAGGTCGTCATCGCAACACGCAAGATCGCCGAGGGCATCGGCGTGCGCGGTCTGCTCAACGTTCAGTTCGCCATCGGCGCCGGGATGCTCTACGTGCTGGAG
The DNA here is from genome assembly GCA_030776385.1 of Actinomycetota bacterium. Classification (GTDB taxonomy): domain Bacteria; phylum Actinomycetota; class Actinomycetes; order Actinomycetales; family Microbacteriaceae; genus Lysinimonas. The sequence continues at coordinate 1,685 of JALYHS010000283.1, read as the reverse complement.
GCGAATCCGCGGGCCTCGCGCACCGTGCCGTTCGTGTCGAAGGCACTGGGCATCCCGCTGGCCAAGGCGGCATCGCTCATCATGGTCGGCAAGACCGTCCGAGACCTGGTCGCATCCGGAATGCTGCCGGCGGCGGACGGGTCGCATGTTCCGCTCGATTCGCCGGTTTCCGTGAAGGAGGCGGTCCTGCCGTTCAAACGTTTCCGCACACGAGAGGGCCAGGTCGTCGACTCGGTGCTCGGGCCGGAGATGCGGTCGACCGGCGAGGTCATGGGCATTGACGCCGACTTCCCGAGGGCGTTCGCGAAGAGTCAGGATGCCGCTTATGGGGGCCTGCCCTCCTCCGGAACGGTCTTCGTGTCGGTGGCCGACCGCGACAAGCGCGCGATCGTGCTTCCGATGCTCCGGATGTCGCAGTTGGGCTTCTCGATCGTCGCCACCGAGGGCACGGCGGAAGTACTGGCACGCAACGGCATCCCGGCCACGACGGTGCGCAAATACTTCATGGGCCAGACCGTCGTCGAAGGCGATCCCTCGATCGTCGACCTGATCAACGCGGGACAGATCGACATCGTCATCAACACCCCGAGCGGCCGCAGCGCGCGGGCGGACGGCTTCGAGATCCGCACGGCGACGGTCGCCGCCGACAAGCCCTTGTTCACGACGATCGCGCAGGTCGGCGCTGCGGTCGCGTCGTTCGAAGTCCACCGCGGAGAGATGCGAGTGCGCAGCCTGCAGGACTACGCGCTGGACCGCGCCGCACGGGTGGCACGGGTGGCTGCCGGATGAGTTCCGACGGTGCCCCGTTCGGCGTCCGCCTGCAGCAGGCTTTCGCGACTACCGGGCAGCTCTGTGTGGGCATCGATCCGCACGCCGGCCTGCTCGCGGCGTGGGGGCTGCCGGATTCGGCCGCCGGCGTGCGTGATTTCGGAATGCGTGTTGTGCAGGCGGCATCCGGCCGTGCCGGCATCGTGAAACCGCAGGTGGCGTTCTTCGAGCGTCACGGTTCGGCGGGCTACGCCGCGTTGGAAGACGTCTTGGCTGCGGCCCGTGCCGCCGGTCTGCTGGTGATCGCCGACGTCAAGCGAGGCGACATGGGTACCTCCGTCGCCGCATACGGGGAGGCGTGGCTGACCCCCGGCTCGTCGCTCGAAGTCGACGCGATGACCGTCGCGGCCTACCAGGGGCTCGGTTCGCTCGACGCGGTCTTCGAACGGGCAGCGGCATACGCTAAGGGCCTCTTCGTGCTCGCCGCGACCTCCAATCCCGAGGCATTCGATACGCAGACAGCACGTCGCGCGGACGGTCGTTCCGTCGCGGCCGCGATCGTCGACGAGATCACCGAGCGCAACTTCGCCTCGAACTCCGTTTCCGCACCAGGCTCCGCATCCGCCGGGCTGGGCTCGTACGGCGTGGTGATCGGCGCGACGGTAGCCCTTCCTGACTTCGGGCTCTCCGCGGAGGCTCTCGCCGGGATGCCGATCCTCGCGCCCGGATTCGGTCACCAAGGCGCCCGCATCGCCGAGTTGCCCGAACTGTTCGGCGCGGCAGCGCACAATGTTCTGGTGAGTGAATCCCGCAGCATCCTGTCGGCAGGCCCCGATGGGCTTGCGGCGGCGATCGACGCCCACCTGAGTGAGGTGGCCGCGTGCCGCGTGTAGCCCCTCCCGACGTCGACCGGATCG
>JALYHS010000282.1 GCA_030776385.1 Actinomycetota bacterium | reverse complement strand
GGGGTGACCACCGAACTCTGCGCCGTCTGCCCGCATCTGGGTGCCGTTGTCACCTGGAACGACTTCGAGCGCAGCTGGGATTGCCCCGCTCACGGCTCCCGGTTCGCCCCGGACGGACGGGTGCTCGAGGGACCCGCGACCCGAGGTCTGGCGCGCCGGTCGTAGGCTTGCCACGATGAGCAACCGACCCGCCGCCAAGCAACCCGGAAAGCCCCGAACGGGCAAGCAGCCGGGAGGGTCGACTACGCAGGCCGATCGCTACGGCGCGCCGAAGGTCCGTCGCACCGCGCTTGCGCCCGGCCTATTGGCCGCAATCGTCATGATCGCCGGATTCGCCCTCATCGGTCAGGGCGGCTTCATCGTGATCGAGTACGTCGTCGCGATCTTCGCCCTGATCGTCGCGTGGTTCGCACTGCAAGCCAAGCAGTGGTGGTGGATTCCTCTGCTGCTTGCGATCGCGGTGATCTGGAATCCGGTGTTCCCGTTCCACTTCAGCGGCCCGTACTGGTTCGGCGCGCAATATGTGGCGATTCTCGTCTTCGTGCTCGTCGCGATCCTGGTGAAGGTGCCGATCACCGAGGCACAGAAGCCGGGAAGGGTGCGCTGAATCGTGGCCATGGTGAGGACCAACTGATGGAATACCGCCAGCTCGGAGGCTCCGGCCTTCGCGTCCCCGTGCTCTCACTCGGCACCGCGACCTTCGGCGGCGGTTCGGGGCCGGGTTCCTGGGGCGACACCGACGAGGCGGGTGCGACCCGCATCGTCGACATCGCTCTGGATGCCGGCCTCACCTTCTTCGACACCGCCGACATGTACGCGACTGGCCGCTCCGAGGAGGTGCTCGGGGTCGCCATCCGCGGACGACGCGACCGGGTGCTCATCGGCACCAAGTCGACGCAACGCAGCGGAGGGGGCGTCAACGATGTCGGCTCGTCCCGGTACCACCTCACCGAGGCTCTCGAGGGGAGCCTGCGACGGCTCGGGACCGACCACGTCGACGTGTACTACCTGCACAACATGGATGCTCTCACGCCGGTGGAGGAGACGCTGAGCACCCTCGACGAGTTCGTGCGCAGCGGCAAGGTGCGCTACCTCGGCGTCTCGAACTTCTCGGCCTGGCACCTGATGAAGTCGCTCTCGGTGTCCGAGCGCTACGGCTGGTCCCGGTACGTCGTGCAGCAGCTGTTCTATTCGCTCGCCGCCCGCGAGGCCGAGTGGGAGCTGCTGCCGCTGGGGCTCGACCAGAATGTCGGGACGGTGGTGTGGAGTCCTCTCGCCCAGAGTCGTCTCTCGGGCAAAATCCGCCGCGGTCAGGCGATCGACGCGTCGAGCCGGACCGTCGCGCCTTCGGAGACCGAGCAGTCGGCCGATCAGGAGTTCGTCTACGAGCTCGTGGACGTGCTGGCCGAGGTCGCCGAGGAGCTCGGCAGGAGCATCCCGCAGGTCGCCATCAACTGGCTGCTCGAGCGGCCCACCGTCTCGTCGATCATCCTCGGCGCCCGAACCGAGGAGCAGCTGCGGCAGAACCTCGAGTCGGTCGGCTGGAGCATGAGCCTCGAACAGCGCGCCAAACTGGATTCCGCGAGCCAGCGCCCGCTGCCGTATCCGTACTGGCATCAGCAGCAGAATCTCGCCGAACGCGTGCCGCTGCAGGGGTTCCGAGCGACAGGGACGCCCTCAACGCACTGAATACGCTAAGCTGAACCTGCGCCTCTCCCGCCGGCAAAGCCGGGTTCTGGGACGCCAGAGGTGCTTCTAGTTCTTCACGGTTCTCCTACCGTGGGGGCATCCGCACAGCCGGTGGAGGATCTCTTCTCCACCCGAGGAGCAGCATGGCCACATCCGGCCGAGATATTGGACGAAACAAGTCCGGCAACACCAAGTCCGGCAACCGTCAGGGATCGCGTCGTGGTGCCCCGCAGCAGCAGCAGCGGCGCCGCCAGCACCAGGACGAAGCCGGCGTCATCCCGGTGCTCGCCCGCACCGTGCGCGCGATCGAGAACTCGGCCGAGCGAGGCAAGGTCAACCCGGCCAACCGCACTCGCTTCCGTGTTGTCGCGGTACTCGTGCGCGAGGAGCGCGCCCGCATCAAGGGCGACAAGGAGCTCAGCGACGCCGAGCGCACCAAGGAACTGACCCGTCTCGACGGCATCGCCACGATCATGGCGAAGACGGCCGCCCGGGATACCACTCTCATTCAACTGCTCACCGACACCGCCCCGCTGAGCACCGCCGCGCTGGAGATGCGCCGCGCAATGCTGATGGAGGCCGGCGGCGAGCTGAGCCCCGACGATCTGATCGTCGTGACCGAGGTGCCGGTCAAGCCGGTCACCGAGGAGCGTCAGGTGATTCCGCAGTCGGTGAAGGCTTACCAGATGTCGAACCCGTTCCTGGCGCCCGACTTCTCCTCGTCGAACGTTCCGGTGGCCGCCACCAACCGGCTCGCCAACTGGGAGCTCATCGAGCCCCTCTTCCGCTCATTCGAGGTCGGGGTCGGCGGCGCCGCCAGCATGGATCTGCCCGATGCGCGTTCACTCGCGACCCCCGGGGGCATCGAACTGATGCGCCACCAGGCCCGCTTCATCGAGAGCGCCCGCGCCGGTCACCGCAGCTATCTGCTCGCCGACGAGCCCGGTCTCGGCAAGACCGCGCAGGCTCTTCTCGCCGCCAACGTGACCGGCTCGTACCCGCTGCTCGTCGTGGTCCCGAACGTCGTCAAGGTCAACTGGGCACGTGAGGTCGAGAAGTGGACCCCCCAGCGGGTCTCCACGGTCGTGCACGGCGACGGTGCGGACATCGACGCCTTCGCCGACGTCGTGATCGTCAACTACGAGGTGCTCGACCGGCACGTCGCCTGGCTGTCCCGCCGCGGATTCAAGGGCATGGTCGTCGACGAGGCGCACTTCATCAAGAACAAGGATTCGCAGCGCTCCAAGAACGTGCAGGCGCTCTCCAAGAGCATCCGCGCGTTCACGCCCCGGGCCCTCATGATCGCCCTCACTGGAACCCCGCTGATCAACCAGATCGAGGACTTCCGCATGATCTGGCAGTTCCTGGGCTGGATCGACGACAAGAAGCCGCTTGCCGAGCTCATGCGTCGGCTCGAGGAGACCGAACTGAACCCGGGCGACAACGGCTTCTTCCGTGCCGCACGCGACGCGGTGGTCGACATGGGCATCGTCCGTCGCAAGAAGGTGGATGTCGCGGCCGACATCCCCGCGCGGCGCGTCGCCGACATCCCGGTCGAGCTCGACGGCGAGGCGGGACGCTCGATCCGCGACGCCGAGGCCGCGCTCGTGACCCGACTCGTGGAGCGCTACCGCCGCGTCATGGCGACCCGTCCGGATTCGGATCCGGCCGACATCATCCGGCTGGTGGCCGCGGCGGAGCTCGAGGAGACCCGCCAGGCGGGTGGCGACGGCAGCGACGGCAAGCCGAGCGGAGACAACGTCTTCACGATGGTGCGCAAGATCGGGCAGGCGAAGGCAACGCCGGCCGCCGACTACACCGTCAACCTGGCCCGTAACGTGGGCAAAGTCGTCTTCTTCGCCAAGCACATCGACGTCATGGACACCGCGGAGAAACACTTCGCGGCGGCGGGCCTCAAGACTGTCTCCCTGCGTGGCGACCAGACCTCGAAGGCCCGGCAGCTGGCGATCGATGCCTTTACCGACGATCCGGATGTCGCGGTCGCGGTGTGTTCGTTGACCGCCGCCGGTGTCGGGGTCAACCTGCAGGCCGCGTCCAACGTGGTACTGGCGGAACTCAGCTGGACCAACGCCGAGCAGACCCAGGCCATCGACCGCGTGCACCGCATCGGCCAGGAACTGCCCGTCACCGCCTGGCGCATCATCGCGGCGGGCACCCTCGACGGCCGGATCTCGCAGCTCATCGACGCGAAGGCGGGCCTTGCGGCCCGCGCGCTCGACGGCGAGCTGGCGCTCGACGTCGCCGAGGGCTCCGTGCAGCTGGAGGCGCTGATCGCCGTGCTGACGGACGCCGTGGGGCAGCTCTAGCC